>JBKJRY010000306.1:0-7099 GCA_046593045.1 Chitinophagaceae bacterium
CTTCACCCAAAGATCTTTTTAAAATATATGGATCCGATGCAAGCATATCAGTAGAAATAATTTCGGGAAAGGCATCATTGTTGAGATCTGCCATGTCAACACCCATGGAAAATTGGCTTGTATGCATTAGGCGTTTTTCACCTTCTTCTTTAAAAGTGCCATTTTTTTGATTGATGTACAGGTAATCATTTTCATGAAAATCATTTCCAATATAAATATCAGGATAACCATCAAGATTCACATCAGCAATAGCTATTCCAAGCCCGTACCCAATTGCGGAACTATTAATTCCACTTTCTTTAGTCACATCAGTAAAGGGTAGAATCTTCCTGGAAGATGACGTGGAATTATTGCGATAGATTCTATCCCCGGATAAAGGATGGTAGGTCCCTAAAAATTGATTACGCGGATGAAATGTTCCATTCTCATGCACAGAGTGATTAAGAAGAAACATGTCAAGATCTCCATCCATATCGTAGTCAAAAAAAACAGCCTGGGTGCTAAAACCGGAAAAGTCCAAACCATATTCGCTGGCTTTATCAACAAATACCGGCACCCCATTTTTATCCATTCCCTGGTTTATGAGTAATTGGTTTTTACTATGAAGCGTTTCATAATCACCAACACGGCACACGTAAATATCAAGCAAACCATCATTATTTATGTCAACTACCGAGATGCCGGTAGTCCAGCCTCCATCTTCCGGAATGGCAGCCTCTTTTGTGGCATCCTTGAATTTTAAATTGCCTGTATTTATATATAATTTATTGCTGCCCTGGTTGGATCCGAAGAAGAGATCGACCAGTCCATCGTTGTTAAAATCTCCGGCACCCACGCCGCTTCCATTATAAAAATAGATGTATTTGAAAAGATTAAATTGTTGATTATAGCTAAGATTATTACTAAATGAAAGACCCGTGCTTTTACTGTCTAATACTTTAAATAATGGTGGCTGTGTATTTGTTTTTTCTGTGCATCCGGTAAAAATATTTATTACTAAAAGCAACCATGCATTTACGATATAGAAATTTTTTTTTAAACTCATCCTCGTCGCCTTTTCTATTTTTCAATCTTATATAACACAGGATATTGATCATTTTGAACAAACAACAGGTACCTGTTATCCCTTCCGATTATCGTTTTAATATCTTTTATTTCACCAGGAAGCTTTACTCCTGAGCGTAATGGTTCTACCCAATCAAATTTACCACCTCCACGATTCATAAATACATTACCAAAACCTGCATCGAGCCTTCCAAATTGTGGAGGAAATCCAAACATATTGCCACCCAACAAAATATCTATTTTGTTATCATTATTAATATCAACGCAATTAATCGCGTTTACACTTGATAGCTGAATTCTTGCTGGCAATTTTTGAATTGTAAATTTTCCATTTCCATTATTTATCGCAATAATTGAACTGCAATAATTAAATTTTTTAACTATTGCTTTTTCGATTAGTTCTTTACTGAATAACTCCTGTATGGTTTTGGTGGCATATTCTGCATGCTTTAAGTTTTGCTTTCTTATTGCCGGAAACTGGTCAGTCATTTCCTTTTTTAAGAAAACAGGCAAGTCTTTGCCATCTTCTGTATAGGAAAGAACTTTATCAAGATCATTATTTTGATTAAAATCATTGATCCACAGCTTTACAGGATTTGCGGAATCAGGATGGAGATAAAAATTTTCTCCAACATTCCCTATAACGAGGTCTTGATCTCCATCTCCGTCTATATCTGCTGCAGCGATCGATTCCCACCAGCCATATAATTCGTTAAGATTGGATTCAATCTCTATAAAATGATTCCCATTAAATGAAAATATGTGAGTCGGCATCCATTCACCAGTAATAATCAATTCTTTTGAAGTATCTCCTGTAACATTCGCCCACACTGCGCCCGTCACCATTCCAATGTTCGCTATATCAGGATTTTTGGCTTTTGCCATATCAGTAAAATGGCCATTTCCATCATTTACATACAAAAAACTGGAAGGTGAAACACCATATTCTTTTGGGATGCTTCTACCACCGACAAAAAGATCCAGGTAACCATCATGGTTAAAATCATACGCAGCGGCAACACCGCAGTTCATTCCATATGAAGGAAAGGCGTTTACATCAATTGTAAAATTCCCGTTGCCATCATTCTTATATAATCTGTTTTGCATTTCGCGGCTATATGGCGGGTTATCATTGCCACCAGGGCCAACAAAAAGATCTAAATCTCCATCATGGTCAGCATCAAAAAATAAAACGGCCTCATCTTCAAAATCAAGAAATTGCCTGAATCCGGGTTCTTGCTTTTTTATAAATTCACCGGTTGCTGTTTGCAGGTATATTTGTCCCGGATTGTTTGGCGTTCCCCCAATATAAATATCTTCCAGGCCATCACCATTCACATCGCCTACAGCAGTTTTGGGCCCTTCACGTGAAAGCATTTCGGGAATATTTCTTTCCTGGTAAAAATCTACATAATCATCTTCCGAATGTTTATCAAAATTACCTTTAACAGGTTGCAACATCGGTTTGAAAGTTGATTTGGTAGTATCTGCAGGCATCATCTGACCAACTCCCTGCTGAATAACAAGGACTGTATCAATCGGAGGGTGAATGAATGTATTGTAAGATCTGTCTGGCCATGCAATAACCACTGAATCTATTTTAGACAGTTTGCCCAAACCTATTATTTGCTTATAATCCATTGACGACTGGAAGCCTCGGCTGGGTATCAATTCCCGGGTGAATATTTGATCACCAGCATACACTTTTATATTACTGCCCACTGCAAAAGTGTTTTTGTCTTTACCTTTTAATAAAATACCGAGGTAGTTATTTTTATTTAGCTCACGGGAGTTATTTCTATATATAAACACGGGGCCATTTTCATTACTTACAATCAAATCAAGATCACCATCATTATCAATATCCCCGTATGCGGCTCCGTTTGAAAAAGAGGGTTGTGTGAATCCCCATGATTGACCAATATCTTTAAATTTCAAATTCCCTAAGTTTTTATACACCTTATTAACCATCGGGTTTATTGGTATTTTTTTTACTATTGCTTCCACGCCTTCCTTCTTCCCCGTAAGTACCATCTTTTGAATCACCTCATTAGCGAAGAATTCCATAAAATCGAGGTTCGTTACATCCCTGTTTACGCCGTTGCATACGTAAATATCATTATAACCATCGTTGTCGGCATCGAAAAACAATGCTCCCCAACTCCAATCGGTTGCAGATATGCCGCTATAGTTGGCAATTTCCGAATATGTGCCATCCTTATTATTCAACTGAAGGCAATTTTTCATGTATTGATAATAAAGACCGCTTTTCAACTTGTTCCTGAAGACATCAATATTATCAAAAGATCCAAGAGTCTTTAACCTGAAGTCGCCTTCGGGTAGCATATCAGTGGTAAATACTTCCGGATAACCATCGTTATTTATATCCGCAAGATCAGCCCCCATAGAGGAAAAGCTGGTATGTTGCATGCACTCTTCAAGATCGTCTTTAAATGTTCCATTTTTTTGATTGATGTATAAATAGTCTCTTTCGTAAGAATCATTTGCAACATAGACATCCGGAAAACCATCATTATTAAAATCGCCAACCGTAACACCAAGGCCAAAGCTGATTAAGCTGCCATGGATGCCGGCCTCCAGGGTTACCTCCTTAAAATGACCATTGTCATTTCTAAATAAATGATCGCCGCCACCTTTCAGGAAATCAGCAACAGGCCACTGTGCATCAGGCAAATCACGGCGGCTGGAATAGCCTATAAGATTTACCGGTAACGGACTGTTATTGATCATAAAACAATCAAGATCTCCGTCAAGGTCATAATCAAAAAAAGAAACCTGGGTGGTATAAGCCGATATATCTAATCCATATTTTGCCGCCGACTCTGTAAATGTGAGGTCATGATTATTTATATATAATTTATTGCGCCTGTTTCCGTCTTTCATGTGGCCGGAATTGCAAACGTAGATATCAAGCCAGCCATCACTATTTATATCAACAAATACTACCCCGGTGCTCCACATGCTATCCTGTTTCATCCCCGAGTTAGTAGTAATATCATCGAATTTCCAGTTCCCTTTATTTAAGTATAATTTATTTTCTCCCATGTTTGATGTAAACATTACATCAGTTTTCCCGTCATTATTAATATCGCCGATTGCTACTCCTCCACCATTATAAAAGTTTCTAAACAGGAAGGCGTTATTCGTTTCCTCGTCTTGTATCTTATTATCGAAAGTAATACCGGTTTTATCCATCAATTCAAATAGAGCGGGGGTGCTTTTTCTATTACATGAAAAAAGCAAAAGGGAAAAAGAAAATAGTAAGAATTGTTTCATAATGTAACGAACGCAAGGTAGAAAAACGAATCTAATGAATATAAATTTAGCGGATGCAAACAACGCAATTTAGCGATACTACGATTTGATTACAATACTTGAAGCTTACATAACATAATTTTAAAGGGTTCGTCGCGCCACAGGTATTTATGCTTCCTTCTTTAATTCGCACTAATAATAAAAGGCCAGAAAAATGGCCTTTTATTATTAGTTGCATCAATTATTTTAATATTAATTATACCCTGGATTTTGTTTCAAATTTGGATTTGCAGCCAAAGCAGTAGAGGGTATAGGGAACACAAGGTGCGTAGCATCAGAAGCTGGTTTCAGAGCCCATGCTTTCATGAACACACCAAAGCGAATCAAATCTGTTCTTCTCATAACCTCCCAGTATAATTCTCGTCCTCTCTCAGCTAGTAAAGTATTAGGATCGGCTACATTGTTTGGATTTACTAACGACATACTAATCATCGGTACCGCCTTCCTTGCTACTCTTAATTCATTAACCAGTGCCAAAGCCCCTGCGTTATCAGCAGTTGTAGCACGCATTTTAGCCTCAGCAACCATTAAAACAACATCGGGATACCTGAAAAGCATTAACCAATTTCCGGAAGTACCTCCTCCAAAGTTTTTTCCATTTCCGGATAAGTCGGGAATATATTTCAAAACACGAATCCCTACATCTTCCAGTAATGGACCAGTCTCCTTCAAATCAGGTGAAAAATTGGTATTGAAAATTAATAAATTGCCCTTGCGATCCATTACTTTACTGCCATCCTCATAATATTGTTGCCCGATTAATAACCCTGTCCTAAGGCCGGAAAGATCTGTTAAGCCTTTGTAAAATCTACCGCCGATTCTTGTGTCTAATAAGGTATCAGCAGGAGTTTGAGTAGGAACTACAGAGTTGACGCCAAAAGAATTATAAAAGTCTGCCACTGTTGAAAAGCCATTCCAGCCGGATTGGGGAGCTAAAGGTTTATAGGAGTTATAATGCAAAGTAGGCCACCACCTGTTATGTATTCCTGAATTATTTACTGAAACTCCGGAGGTATTGGGATATGCAAAAATCCCTTCTGTGGATCCTGAATTATTTGGACTGAAGTTATCAAAATAGTTGGCACTATATGAAAATTTACCACTATTAATAATTGCATTTCCCAGGGTAATCACCTTTTGCATATCAGCGTCATCTGAAGTGGGGGCTGCCCGGTTGTTAAATGCCCCGCGATTTAAATACAATTTCATCAACAACATATTGGCGGCATCCGTATTAGCCTTATCCATTCCATTTGCCGCGGGAAGATCGGGGATAATTGTTGTCAATTCATTGATAATAAAACTAACAGCACTATCTCCGGAATATACTTTAGGAGCATTAAGCAAATTCTCTCCCGGTTCTCTATATGGGTACTGGCCAAAAAGATCTAATAACTGGTATAATGATAAGGCCCTTAAAAACCTGGCCTCAGCAGCCTGCGCCTTACTAGGGTTAAATGCCAAAACATTCGTTGCATCAAAATTCAATTTATTTAGATTATTAAATGCATTTATTATTTGAGTGATTCCATCAGGTCCAAACGTTTGTTGTTTTAACGCCCGCCAGGCACCATTATCATCCCAATCTCCGGCCCGTGTTGGAACTACGCATTGGTCAGCTGTTACTTCTTCGAGTGATAGAATAGCTCCAAGATCTGAATACATTCCTCCAACATCATTATAGGCAGTTTGTAATAAAAGTTGAGTTCCATTTGCGCCCAAAGCATTAGCTGCCTGTTGATTCGTTAATGTGCTATTTAAATCCTGGTTAAGTTTTGTACAACTAACGGCAAAAATTGTAGTTCCAAAAAATAGCGCTATAAGTCTGAAAAATTTATATGAATTCATAATTATATTTTTATGATATTTTATAGTGACATATTTAAACCGAAAGTTACTACTCTTGGCGTAGGATAAGGTATATACTCGATGTTTCTTGATGGGTAGCCGTTCTGGTTTTTATCAACATTTACTTCGGGGTCAAATCCGGTGAATTTGGTAATCACGAATAGATTAGTGCCGCCGACAAAAATATTTAAATTCTTAACGTATTTGCCAAGGTCACCGAATGCATAGTTGAGTGTTGCATTTCTTAATTTGAAATAATCTCCTTTTTCAAGATACCTGCTGGATACTGCGACACTCGCATTAATATTTTCTTTAGATCCAATTATCGCGGCAGAAACATTTTTCCCATTCTGCAGATTACTAATATTAGTCACACTATTATACGTGTTGTTATAAATGTAAAAACCGGACGCCCCACTTGCATTTATTGCCAATGACAGTTTATTATACCTGAGAGTCGTGCTGAATCCATAGAGAACATGCGGATTCGGGTCTCCCTGGAAAGTTGGATTATCAGCTATTATCTGCTGACCGCTTTGATCAAAGCCACTGAATTGCTTTAAATAAAATATATTAACGGGATGATTATTTCCTATAATCTGAGCCAATGTACCTGAAACTCCCTGGCCGTCTACCTTCGCCGTTGCTATGTTTGCCTGAGCAAAATCCTTCAACAGGTTTTTATTACGGGCTATATTAAAACCTGCATCCCAGGTAAATTTAGCTTTGGAAACAATTGTTGCGCCTATAGAGAATTCAACACCGGAATTAATCAAACTAGCGGGTAAGTTAATGAAGAATACCGAAGCCGGCGCTGGTTGGATTGCGGTACTCTGGAAAAGAATATCAG
>JBKJRY010000404.1:0-6684 GCA_046593045.1 Chitinophagaceae bacterium
TCTTCCTTTTTACGAAACAGGTGCTATTGAAAAAAAGCCAATTGGCGAAGATGATTTTAAAATAATTGCTGAGCTCATCGAAAAAATAAAACCTCACCAGATTTATGCTGCAGGAGATTTGGCAGATCCGCATGGGACACATAGAGTTTGTTTGGATGGCGTTTTTGAGGCAGTAAGAAGATTAAAGGATAAAGATTTTATGAAGGATTGCTGGGTATGGCTTTACAAAGGGGCTTGGGCAGAATGGGATATTGATTTAATAGAAATGGTTGTACCGATGAGCCCCGACCAGGTATTGAAAAAGCGTTATGGCATTTTTAAACATCAGTCGCAAAAAGATGGCGTGGTATTTCAAGGCAGTGATAACCGGGAATTTTGGCAAAGAGCAGAAGACCGGAATAGCGCAACGGCTGTACTCTACAATAAATTAGGACTTGCCGAGTATGAAGCAATGGAAGCATTTGTAAGATGGCAGGTTTAGGTTTTTTTCATATAGCAATCGTTTAACGGCTGTTGTTTCTACAACGGCCCTTTATTTATTTTTCTAAGAAGCATTTATAACAATAAGAAAAGATGAAAGAAATAAAAGTAAAGTGCATTTCAGATAATTCAAAGGAACCTGACGTAGAGAAAATTTCTGATTTACTTAATACTTTTGACAGGCAAAACCTTGCGTTTACCCCATGGCCCGAATTTTTTGGAAAATCGAAAGTTTATTTCGCAATAGCTCATAATTCATCGAATATTTTTTTAAAATATTATGTAGAAGAAAAACATTTAAGGGCCGAAAATAGTATTGTAAACAGCCCGGTTCATGAAGATAGTTGTGTAGAGTTTTTTATTAGTTTTGATGAAGGAGTTAATTATTATAATATTGAATTTAATTGTACCGGCACAGGTCTTATCGCATATGGGACTTCAAAAGAAAACCGGCAGTTACTTGATACTGCCCTTGTGAACAATCTGAAAAAAAAATCAGTTATTTTTTCAGAAAATGGAAAAGGCGCTAACTGGCAACTTACGCTGGTAATACCCTTGAGTACATTTATCCATACTCCAATTAAAAAGCTGACTGACATAAGTTGCAGGGCAAATTTTTATAAGTGCGGAGACCTGTTACCGGAGCCGCATTTTATTTCCTGGGAAAATATTATTGCTGAAACACCAAATTTTCATTTGCCTGAGTTTTTTGGAAGGCTGGTATTTGAATAATGCTGATAACAGTAATAATTATATTTATCACAATCAAAAAAGAGTATGGTTTATCCAGATTATTCTTAGAGTGATGTCCGTTAATTATTATTGTATATTTAAAGGTGGAAAATAAAACAGGAAACAATCCTCCTACAATAAAACAAATTGCAAGGCAGCTCAATGTGTCTGTATCTACTGTCTCCAGGGCTTTAAGTAATCATCCCCGTATTGGTATTAGCACAAAAGAAAAAGTACATAAACTGGCAAAAGAGTTGGGTTACGAAGCTAATGCACAGGCTATTTCTTTCAAACAAAAGAAAACATTCATTATTGGAGTAGTGTTACCGGATATTAAAGAGGATTTTTTTTCCCAGGCCATTAGTGGCATTGAGGCTGCTGCCACCCTGCATCATTATACCATGTTGTTTGCACAAAGTTACGACGACCTTGAAATTGAAAAAAGAGTAGTAGGTGTTATGAGAAAGCAACGGGTGGATGGATTAATTATTTCTTTGTCAAAAGAAACAAATAGTTATAAACATTTAGAAGCGTTTGAAAAATATGGCATTCCCGTTGTATGTTTTGACAGAGTACCGGCTATAAAAAATATACACAAAGTTTATTGTAATTTATATGAGGGCACTATTGAAATGCTAAGCTGGTTATTTAACAAAGGCTATCAGCGGATAGCACTGATCAATGGCCCCGCTACTTTAGCGGCCTGTGCAGAGCGTTTAAAAGGTTATATGAAAGCGGTATGCAACCGAAAATTGAAAGTGGATATGCAACTGGTGGAAACTACAAATTTTTCTAAAGAAAGTACAATTGCAGCAATGAAAAAACTGCTTGCTTTAAAAAGCCCTCCCGATGTAATCATATCTTTTAATGATTACGTACACATGGATGCAGTTCAGTTTGCAAAGCAAATAAAAATAAAAGTAAATAAAGACATCATTTTTGCAAGTTATGCCAACCTTCCCATTACAAATTATACAACCCATCCTCCTGTAATTTCGCTTGAACAATATGCTTTCCGCCAGGGTGAAAAAGCAATGGAGATTATGATGAAGGTATTAAGCGAAAAGGCTGAAGGCAGCCAAACTGAAGATCATTTCTATGCCGAAGAAATGCCAGCTACCATCATGGTGCATTAAAAAGGAAGGCTATTTTAATTCAGATATTTATCTAAAATAATTCAGATTTATTTATCTGCAACGCATCTGAATCCTATATGCTCCAGGCCTGTTTTTGGGCTGCTTTTAAAATAATTTAATTAAAGTGAATATAAAATCTACGCAGAAAAATTTTAGCAATTTTATTCCCGGTTTAGTGTTTCGGTGAAACTTACAAAAACAATAAATTTTTAAGGCAAATAGTGATTTTTATTTCTATATCTCCTGATTTTCCTGTGATTTAAAGCCAGCATAGTAAAATTCAAATCCTGAACCGATGGTAATATTGTACTAAAGATGGGTAATTATATAAGAAAAAGGTTAGCTAATGTTTTGTAGTTTGCTATTTCTAACAATTTAAAAGAATCAAATGCCAGCACTGCCAATACAACAGGATACGAAAGCTTACGCTAACGGCAATTCCCTTTTTCCTTTTATTATGATTACAAGCCTGTTTTTCTTTTGGGGCTTTGTTCATAATCTTGACCCTATTTTAATCCCTCATTTAAGAAGGGCATTCCGCCTCACTACTCTACAGGCTTCATTGGTTGATTCCGCAGTATTTATTGCTTATTTTTTAATGGCGATACCAGCTGGTTTATTATTAAAAAGGTTTGGTTATAAAGCCGGGATTATTGTTGGGTTAATATTATTTGCAATTGGATGTTTTTTATTTGTACCGGCAGCCAATTATATGCAGTATGCCTTTTTTCTGGCAGCACTTTTTATTGTGGCCTGCGGTCTTACAATATTAGAAACAGCCGCAAATCCGTATGCAAGTTTACTCGGACCAGTGGAAACCTCTACGCAGCGTTTAAATTTTGCCCAATCATTTAATGGATTAGCTGCTTTTATAGCGCCAATCATTGGCGGGAAATTTATTTTGTCTGATGCCCCTTTAAACGACGATGCATTTTCCGCTTTATCAGCTACAGCCAAAGCAAGTTATCTCCAATTAGAAACTTCAACTGTAAAATTGCCCTACCTCATTTTGGGGCTGGTAATTGTATTGGTAGCTGTAATTTTCTTTTTTACAAAATTGCCCGAAATAAAAGACACTGAAAAAGATGCAAAAAAAGGTTTCCTACATGCGTTTACCCATAAACATTTGACCGGGGCTGTGGTAGCACAATTTTTTTATGTAGGCGCACAGGTTTGTGTATTAAGCTTCCTGGTTTTATTTGCAACCAAAGCTGCGGGAATAACGGAGAAGGCAGCAGCCTGGTATTCTGGTATTGCTGGGCTCGTTTTTATGCTGGGCAGGTTTGCAGGCACTTTTTTTATGAAATTTGTTGACCCGCCCAAATTATTAACTATCTATTCCTTGCTATGCATGTCGCTGACTTTAGTTGCCATATTCGGTAGCGGTATCATTACTCTATATGCATTAATTGGTGTTGCATTTTTTATGTCAATAATGTTTCCCACCATTTTTGCTTTGGGTATAAAAGATTTAGGCGCAGATACAAAATCCGCTTCCAGTTTAATTATCATGTCTATTGTGGGTGGCGCAGTATTGCCCCCGGTTTTAGGATACATCAGCGATGTAACAAATAATATTCAGTATGGCTACGTAGTACCACTGGCCTGCTTTGCAGTAACAGCCTGGTATGGCTGGAAAGGTTATAAAACAAATAACGTATGAGTAGTGTAATCAAAATTCATGAGAGGGATAATGTAATTACAGCCCTTGTAACCCTACAGAAAAATGAAGAGGTAAAGTGGGATGGAGATAGTTTTACAATGAAAGAAATTATCCCTGTAAAACACAAATTCTTCGCAAAGGATTTTCAAGCCGGAGAAGAAGTATATATGCATGGTGTGTTGGTAGGCAAAACGCAAATGCTTGTTTCAGCAGGAGCGCTCATGACAACTGATAATGTAAAACATGCTGCAGAAAAATATGCTTACCGAAATGTAAAACATGAATGGACACCGCCTGATGTTTCAAAATTTGTATACCGAACATTTCGTGGTTACAAACGCGATTTTGGTAAGGCAGGTACTGCTAATTACTGGCTATTCATTCCCACTGTTTTTTGTGAGAATAGGAATATGGATGTTATTAAACAAACATTGCAACAGGAGCTTGGCTATGCTGTAACAGCAAAGTATAAATCATTCACCAGGCAATTGGTTAATGCATTTAAAGAAGGTAACAATACTCGTGATTTTGATTTAACATTGTCGTCTTCTCCCCAACAAGAACGTCTTTTTAAAAATGTGGATGGTGTAAAATTTCTAAATCACAATGGCGGCTGCGGCGGTACCAGGCAAGATGCTGATACATTAAGTAAATTGCTTTCGGCTTATGCCAATCATCCCAATGTTGGCGGTGTTACCATTTTAAGTTTAGGTTGCCAGCACTTGCAAACAAAACAATTACAGGATGATATAAAAAAGAACAATCCAAATTTCAATAAGCCTTTATTTGTTTTTGAGCAACAGCAAATAAAAAGTGAAGAAGAATTAATTGCTTTGGCCATCAGGGAAACTTTCAATGGCCTCATTGAATTGAATAAAATCGAAAGAGAAGAAATTTCTATAAGTGAATTATGTATTGGTGTAAAATGCGGCGGCAGTGATGGTTTCAGTGGCATATCTGCCAACCCTGCTGTTGGCTATGCCGCCGATTTGCTCGTAGCTCTTGGCGGTACAGTTTTACTGGCAGAGTTTCCTGAACTCTGTGGTGTAGAGCAAAACATAATAGACCGTTGCACATCTGAGGCATCAGCAAAAAAATTTATTAACCTGATGCAAACCTACGATGCGCAGGCCCATGCAGTTGGTTCCGGTTTTTATATGAACCCTTCTCCGGGAAATATAAAAGACGGTTTGATAACCGATGCCATTAAATCTGCCGGTGCTGCAAAAAAAGGCGGCACTTCACCTGTTGTTGATGTACTCGACTACACAGAACCAGTTTCAAAGCCTGGTTTAAATTTGGTATGTACACCCGGCAATGATGTAGAAGCCACCACAGGCAAAGCAGCGGCAGGTGCCACGTTAATTTTATTTACCACCGGACTGGGTACACCAACGGGTAATCCTGTTTGCCCAACTATTAAAGTGGCTACCAATTCGCAATTAGCAAACAGAATGAAAGATATCATTGACATAGATTGTGGTCCAATTATTCAGGGTGAGAAAACAATACAACAAATGGGCGAAGACATTCTAGAGTATTGTATAAAAGCAGCCAGCGGAGAAATAATTCCCAAAGCTGTGCAACTAAACCAGGATGATTTTATTCCGTGGAGAAGAGGTGTTTCTTTATAATAAAAAAAATAACGATAAAATATTTCATTAAATAATTCAATACAAAATGTTCTCACTAAAAAATAAGAAAGCAGTTATTACCGGCGGTGGAAATGGTATTGGTAAAGCCATTGCTGTTTTGTTTGCCAAGCAGGGTGCAGAAGTTCATATAGTTGAACTTACAGAAGAAAGTGCTAAACCGGCAATGGATGAAATTAATTCTAACGGCAACAAGGCCGTACTGCATACCTGCAATGTTGCCAGCCAAACAGAAGTGTTTGCTGTGTTTGAAAAAATTGGCAATATTCATATCCTTGTAAACAATGCAGGCATTGCTCATATCGGCAAAGCCGATAATACAAGCGAAGTGGATTTTGACCGTGTAATGAATGTTAATGTAAAAGGTGTTTACAATTGTCTTCATGCAGCCATACCTCAGTTAAGAAAATCATCAGGTGGAGTTGTTTTAAATATGGCATCCATTGCAGCATGGGTAGGCTTACCCGACAGGTTTGTATATTCCGCTACAAAAGGTGCAGTAATGGCCATGACATTGAGTGTAGCCAAGGATTATATTGGCGAAAACATCCGTTGCAATTCTATTTCGCCTGCTCGGGTACACACACCTTTTGTAGATGGATTTATCAATAAAAATTATGCCGGCAGCGAAATGGAAATGTTTGAAAAACTTTCTAAATCACAACCCATTGGCAGAATGGCGGAACCTGTAGAAATTGCAGGGCTTGCGTTATACTTATGCAGTGATGAAGCTTCTTTTGTAACCGGCTGTGACTATCCGATTGATGGTGGATTTATAAAACTGAATAATTAATCATGAGTTGGAAATTCAATACAAACTATCCTTCTGTAGAAGACCTGCGAAAAAAGGCGGCTAAAAAAATTCCAAAATTTGCATTGGAATATCTGGAGGGTGGTTGCAATGAAGATGTAAATCTTTATAAGAACATAAGTGAGTTAAGAGAAGTAGAATTGATACCATATTACCTGAGGCAATACGCAAACGTTGACCTGAAAACAGAAATGTTTGGGCATGTATATG
>JBKJRY010000057.1:0-4985 GCA_046593045.1 Chitinophagaceae bacterium
ATTCACAGCTTTTATTTTCCCATGCATCATAGCATTGCGAAAGCTTTTTAAAATTGATAAATCAATCACTAAATTATTATGGAAACTATCATTGAATTTTTAAACAATCTCATCAACCCTGAATGGATTGTTCAGCATGGCGGATTATACATTGTGGCCTTGATCATATTTATTGAAACCGGTTTGTTCTTCGGTTTTTTTCTACCGGGAGATTCATTGCTGTTCATTGCGGGAATGATCATTGCCAACATTCTGTCACCCTTTGATGTGCCGGTTATTAATCTTGCTTTTTGGATTGGATTGGTAACGGTCGCCGGTGTGCTCGGTAATTTCCTGGGCTATTGGTTTGGCAAAAAATCAGATCGCCTGTTCAGTAAGGATCGTTGGCTGTTCAAAAGAAAATACCTGCTGCAGGCCGAAGCGTTTTACGCAAAGAAGGGAGGAGGAGCTATTATCATCGCACGTTTTCTTCCGGTCATTCGAACGTTTGCCCCTATTGTGGCCGGTATGGTAAAAATGAATCCCGCTAAATTTTCTTTCTACAACATCCTGGGCAGTTTTTTATGGGTGGCCAGTATTGTATCAGCAGGCTTTTTACTGGGCGAAAATGCCTGGGCAAAAGATCATCTGGAAAAGATCGTTCTCGGTATTGTGTTAATAACCACCGGTCCTGTGTTATTCAAATTGCTGATAGGAAAAAAGAAAAACGATTTGTATAATCGCACTGTATTAAATGTGCCTACACAAAAGGTAGGGAAAGAAGAAATCGTAAACGGATAAATCATTTTAAAATACCAAAAGAATGCAATTATTGCTTCCCGATTTTTCAAATCCGGCTATATGGATAAGCCTGCTTACACTTACTTTCCTGGAGGTCGTGTTAGGGATAGATAATATTATTTTTATCTCTATCGTATCTGGTAAATTACCGCAAAACAGGCAGCGTGCAGCGCGAAACATCGGATTGCTGTTGGCTATGTTGTTTCGGGTAGGACTGTTGTTGTCCATTAACTGGATCATTAGTTTTAAAGATCCTGTAATAACGATACCACCACTGAATGGTCTTTCAGAAGAACCGTTGGGACTGAGTATTAAAGACCTGATACTATTGGCAGGCGGATTGTTTTTGATCGTAAAAAGCACTCTTGAAGTTCATCATAAATTGAGGAGCAGCCAGGAAACTGAAGCAAAAAAGAAGATCAGGCCCATTGGATTTGGCGCAGTTATTTTTCAAATTATATTGGTTGATGCGGTGTTCTCCTTCGATTCCATATTAACGGCAGTAGGGCTGGTGGATAATGTAATGGTGATGATCATAGCAGTTGTAATTTCCATAATCATCATGATGCTTTTTGCCGGGCCGGTCACCAGGATTATCAATCAACATCCGACGCTCCAGATGTTGGCGCTTTCGTTTCTAGTCGTAATAGGGGTAGTACTTATTGCAGGCGCTTTGCACCAGGAAATAAGCAAGAGCATTATTTATTCCTGCCTCGGCTTTAGCCTGGTTGTCGAATTACTAAATATCAGGCTAAGTACTTCACGAACCGTAGCAAACAGGTGATTCAAAGTTTAGATTTAAAATCTTAATGTGGGTGTTGCAAGGCGGTCAGCACGAACACCAGACCTCGGCGCTTTCTTTTATTGTTATGGCTATTCTTAATCTTGAAGAGGAAGACCAAAGAGGGAAAAGAAGTTGTATTTACGCGTCTCAATTAATTTTAATATGTACTTCGCGAAAGTGGCTTAACTTATTGATTATTAACAAGGATATTTTTTTTGTAAAAAGGGCTTAGGATGTTCGTATATTCGGCAATACACGAGTAATACGTCACCCTACCAACAGTTGTACATATCCGGGCTGACATTTAAATTCTCGACTATGGTTTTTCAAATTTATTTTAATAGCTCTGCTTCTTTGCTGACACGCATTTTAGCACTTTCGCTGTACACATAACCTTGACACAAAAGAGCTAAAAATATTGCTTGACGCTTCTTAATACAAAACCAATGCTCATTAGCTATGACGAATTATTTCTAAAAACAGTTCAGGACTTGCGTTCCAAAATCAGAGCCAACAAGGAATACCATCTAATAAGGGCTTGCGGATTGTGCAGACATTTGCTTTTAGACGAAACCCCTTTGGTTCATCAAGTAAATAGAAAATATAAATTACCAATTACATTTCATATCAAGGACTATACAGACACCCCACTCTCACATGACTATAAAGGAAGTGGCGGAAGAACTATTTTGCCAATAGGAGAAAGTAAGACAGTTAAATTAGACGAGTTTTTAAAAACAAAAATTCACTTCTATGGGAAAAATGAATTTACCGTAAAGGAATTTATAACTGCCGCTTGTCATTACTACGGAGGAATACATTCAGGTAAACCTGACATAAAACAAGAATACCTATCAAGACTAAACAAATTTTATAACAGGGAAACAAACATTTCTTTTTGGCACATGAATGGAATATGTAAAGTGGTATTAAAAGCGATGAAGCCGTTAGAAAACCACATTAAGAAAAATATCTCCACGGGTGGATTTTCACCACAGTCTTAGGCTGCCTGAAAAGTTGGTTCAGGTGCATACGCAAAGGTTCACTAATCCTACAAGCCCTCGTGGAGACATTTTAAAAAATTCAAGCAATATTTCAAAGAACTAATCGGCTCAACAAAAGCTCCACACATTTACAAAGACACACAATCCCAGACACGACAGCAAACCTTTGTAAAAGAGTGTTGCTTGCTCTGCTTCTTAGGACACCTTTCGACACAATTAAAACAACTACAGTTCAGACAAAGAAGGGCGAACGTATTACATTGGGTTTGGCAAAATACGGGCTGACCTGCTTACAATCAGCTTTAGTAATTCTATTGTGCCACAGTTCCCCGCTGACCGTTCTTTGTTCATCTACAGTAGTTATCTTCAACTTTTATTACTTTTATCATCTGACGTTCCGGCTGACGTAATACTATTGCCCGTACTTCGCCAAGCCCTACCGTTGTACGTCACCAATAAGTGACATTCCGTTTCAAATTATAGCATTGACAAGACCCTTTGTTTTTGATACTATTTTTAGTTTGACATATATCTTTTAAATTTTTACAAATGACATTTAATGACGTTATAGAAAAAATTGCAATGCCTTTACTTGCTGCTTTTGTAGGCGCTATTTTAGCATTTAGATACCAGCGGACAATAGAACTAAAAAGAGACAAAAGATTAGTTATACAAACATTAATGATATACAGGAATGTTGGTGCAAATGAATTAGACTGGATAAAAGCATTAAATGCCATTGATGTTGTTTTTAATAAAGACAAAAAGGTTAGAGAACTGTTCCATACTTTTCTTGCTCAGACACGACCGCCTCTTTTTCAAAATGGACAATGGATTGAAACTTTTTATCAGCTTGTGTTTGAGATGGCTCGATGCAGCGATTATAATAGTTTGACAATGCACGAAATAAGAGACTTCTATTCACCAGAGGCATTAATGCAACACTATCCAAACAGAAACGTAGGAAGCGAGCCTTCGCCCCCTTCTTCAGACGTTCTACCTGAACCCAATGATTAGATCCAGAATAAGGATTTAAGTTAGGTCGTACTATTTTATCTAATATACTTTCGGTGGGTAGGACATTTGGCGAACGTACAACAAAAGTATTGCTGCAAGCGTGGCTGGACGTTGGAATCTTCGGCGTTTTATCGCTGTCAGCAGTGGTTCCGGCTGACGAATTACTATTTAGCTTTTTGTTCATATCTTCAAATTTTAGTTTTTTAATTTAACTTCGGTTGTGGGCAGACATAGCATCGAATGCCACGCCTGACAGCAATACTCAATCGTTATGGGCAATTTTGTAACCTAACTAAACTTCATACAATGCAAAGACGAACATTCCTTAGAAGCACTACCACTCTAATGGGCACGCTTCCCTTTATTCATATTAATCAATTCAACATCTTCAATAAAACTTTTTTTATGGATGGCAATATCGTTAAAATGAACATTGGAAAAATTAATTGTACGATATTTCGTGACTTCATGTTTAAATATCTGGCAAAGGATTTTTTCATTAATGCCAGTCAGGAGGAGTTGAATCAGGCGTTAAATAAATATCATATAAACCCAGACAATATTCCATCTCCTTTTATTGCATTATTGCTTCAATATAATGATAAAAAAATACTCATTGATACAGGTATAGGTTTTTTGGATAAACCGCTAATTTTTAGAGGTAATTCGTATGTGTTTGAAGGCAGGTTACAGCAGTTGTTGCTACAGGAAAATATTAAAAAGGAAGATATTACCGATGTGGTCATTACTCATTTTCACCCCGACCATGTCGGTGGTACATTTACAGAAGATGGAAAGTTGATTTTTCCTAATGCACAGTTTCATATGCAGGAAGACGAATGGAGTTACTGGCACTCATCGCAGTCAGACACCCAGCCTGACTTGTTCAAATATTTCATTGAAAAAAACATTTCACCTTTGAAAAACTTCAATCTGAATTTAGTGAAAGGAGATTTCGTGGACTTGCTACCCGGAGTAACAGCAGTAAAAGCTCATGGACATACACCCGGACAAATGGCTTTAGTCATTCACTCTGAAAAGGAAAATTTATTATACATTTCAGATGCCTTTCTCCACCCTCTTCATATAGAGAAATTAGACTGGCAAACCAATTATGATCTTGATTATGTAAAAGCAAAACAATCCAGAGTTAAACTTCTCGAATTGGCGTATAAAGACAATATGTTGGTTAATGCATTTCATTTTGACTTTCCTGGGTTAGGGCGCATAGATAAATTTGAAAACAATTGGGTTTGGAAATACTCAGAAATGTAAAACATGCCCATAACATTATGCGTATTGAAGAAAGCCCCCCGATTTAAAAGATGATTGAAGAAATAAAAAAGCCTCCGAAGTTAGTACTGCGGGGGCTTTTTGCAATACGATGTTCAGCGACACCG
>JBKJRY010000091.1:0-14291 GCA_046593045.1 Chitinophagaceae bacterium
GGGGTCCAAGGTTCCATCCTTTTTTCGATTTTGTTGAATAAATACAACGTTCCATATTTCAATAACCTGCGGATCATCGTTATTAACCAAAGCTTTACCGGGCGTCGCTTTCTTTTGTTCTGCAGTTCTGCAGTCTGCATGTATTTCAGTACAAGGCCCGCAAGGCCCCGTGTCACTCATCTCCCAGAAATTGTCTTTCTTATTTCCTAAAATGATGTGATCTTCCGGTATCCATTTTTTCCAGTAAGAAATAGCTTCTTCATCTTTAAGCAGGCCTTCATTTTCATCGCCTTCAAATACGGTAACATATAAACTCTCTTCAGGAATTTTATATACTTTCGTTAGTAATTCCCAACTCCATGCAACAGCTTCCTCTTTGAAATAGGGTGTTGGCTCACCGGAAGCATTTCCAAAACTCCAGTTGCCCAGCATTTCAAACATTGTATGATGGTAAGTATCCACACCTACTTCTTCAAGGTCGTTGTGTTTCCCACTTACCCTTAAGCATTTTTGAGTATCAGCAACACGTGAGTAAGGAGCAGCCTTATTTCCAAGAAAATATTCTTTAAACTGGTTCATGCCTGCATTGGTAAAAAGCAATGTAGGATCGTCCTTTATAACGATAGGCGCAGATGGAACAATCGTATGCATCTTCGATTTAAAAAAGTCAAAAAACTGTTGTCGTATTTCTGCGCTCCGCATCATGCTGTTAATGAATTTTAAGATTAATTTGAGTATTATGAAGCTATCTTTGCCCGTTATAATCAAATTGGAAAACGGCAAAGGTATTGGGTTTGAACGCATTTACAAACACCGGCAGTTCTTAAGAAATCGTTGTCAATAAATTTTCCGAATTTTTTTTGAATGAAAAAAATCAAATACTACTACAATACAAATACATTACGATACGAGAAGCTTGTAACACCTTTTAGGGTAAAGCTTTTACGTTTTTTTGCTTTTATGGCTGCGGCAATGTTTACCGCATTCATACTCGTATCGCTTGCTTTTCGTTTCATTCCCTCGCCCCAGCTTAAGCTCGCTGAAGCACGCTACGAAAAAATGAAGCAAAACTATGACGCACTCATAACGCAAGCAGCGTCTTTGCGGCAGGAAATGGCCATGCTTGAGCAAAGGGATAACCAGGTGTATCGCTCTATTTTTGAAGCAAATCCTTTGCCGGATAGTGCAAGGGCGAAGCTTACGGAACAGAAAAATGAGCTTAGAAAGGTAGAAGCAATTAATGATGAAGAGTTGGGAAATGAGCTTGCAAAAACGTTGAATAATATAAATGCAAGAATTACTTACCAGTTTGCCAGTTATAATGAGATTGAAAAGCTTATAAAAAGCCAGGGCGAAAAACTTGCGAGCATTCCAGCTATACAACCTGTAAGCAACCGCGATCTTGACCGGATAGCTTCTGGTTTTGGCATGCGAATTGACCCTGTATACGGGACGCCGAAAATGCATAAAGGCCTGGACTTTACTTCACCACAGGGAACCCCCATATATGCAACCGCTGATGGCACTATCGCCGAAGCTGGATTTAGTGCAGACGGATATGGCAACCATGTGGTAATAAATCATGGATATGGATATCAAACATTATATGGCCACATGGTAAGAATAAAAGTGAAAAGCAGGCAAAGGGTTAAACGTGGGGAGATAATAGGGTGGGTTGGCAGTACGGGGAAAAGCACAGGCCCGCATTGTCATTATGAAGTGCATGTGAATGGCCAGGAGGTTGACCCGGTTTATTTCTTTTATAACGATCTTACACCAGATCAGTTTGACAGATTACTTAAAATTGCATCTACAGGAAGCGCAAAAAGCCTTGATTAAAAAATGGCATTATCCCAAATTACATTTCAGTTTGATGATTCCGACCAGGGAAATGACGAGGTAAAGAAGCTGGCTGTAAATAATGAAAATCAAAAGCAAAAAAGAGGGAGAAAGCGCCTGAAAGATATGGGTGCTGAAACCGGTCTTATTGAAATTCCGGAAGATGAAATACTTTTCCAGAAAAGGTATTATTCAATTGGCGATGTGGCAAATATGTTTAGGGAAAATACTTCTTTGATAAGATATTGGGAGAATGAATTTGACATACTTAACCCGAAGAAAAACAAAAAAGGGGATAGATTTTTCCGCCCGGAAGATGTAAAGAATCTAAAAATGATCTATCACTTGCTCCGGGAAAGAAAGTATACAATAGAAGGTGCAAAAGAATTTTTAAAAAATAATAAGGGCGCAGGAGAGAAGCATGAAATGATTGAGTCGCTTCAAAAAATAAAGTTATTTTTATTAGAATTAAGGAATAATCTATAATCGTATAATGAAAACGATTTTAATACTAAACCTTGTGTTGTCGCTTTTTGCCACAAACATTAATGCACAGTCAAGGCCTGAAGTACTTATTGACTCATTTTATAACAATGAAAAAATCCTTAAAGGAGAGATCACTAAAAATGATTTAGCAAATAACCTAGCGTACACATGGTACGCTGAAAGCCAAAAAATATATCCTGTACCTTATGCCGCTGCGGTAGAGGGTATGAAAAAAAACAAAAATAATGTAAACATTGTAATTTTCGGAGGCACCTGGTGTGAGGACACGCACTTTGTATTACCGAAATTTTTTGAAATGCAGGAGGTAAGTGGTTTCTCTGAAGACAGAATTACAATTTATGGAGTAGATAGAAATAAGCATACAACCGGCACTATTGCTGAGGATTATCATGTCACTGCTATTCCCACTATTATTGTTATGAAAGATGGTAAAGAAGTGGGGCGTGTTGTTGAGTATGGAAAAACAGGAAAATGGGATAAAGAATTTGCTGATATTTTTAGTGAATAGCCCAGGTTCCCGCCCGGGTGGGGAACCCAGGTCAGATCTTTGTAACCTGTTGATTTTTGAAGTTTTTGTTGGAACAGGGCTTCTACTGCAAGGAATAAATTCCTAATTGCTGGTTCTTAAGAACATAAATTCTGTGGTTACTAACCTTCAGTGAATTGTTGTTTTTTAATGCTTCCGGTAAATCATATTTTTTTATATCCGGTAAAGGAGATGTATAGCGGTACAAATAATTTTTATCAAATCCATAAATAGATTTATCAATCACAGCAATATCTGTCCAGTTAAGAAAGGGCAACCTGCTTTTAAAGCTTCCATAGTAATCAAAAATGTATAAACCATTTTCAGGATCGTAGAGATAAACAAAGCCATCTGCATCAATTATTTTTACGGGAGTGGGAATATCATCAAACAACAAACGGAAATCCACTGATTCAAAAATTATATTGCCACCATCATCAATTTTTTTTAACTTATTTTCCTGCTCATCATATAGCCAGATATTATTATCGTAAGAGGTAGTTACTGCTTTTACTTTGAAAATATTTTGTTTCCGGAGATTAATATTGGTCAGGACATTAAGATACTTATCAAGCAAAACTATTGTTGAATAATTTTCATAAAACAGAATTGCCTTCCAGGGATTTTGCGCTTCCACATAACTAAGCTTTCCATATTTTGTCACCTGGTTAAATACTCCAACTGAATCTCCTTTTTCATTATATTTTTTTAGCTGGTTGTCAGTATTAATAACATAAAGTTCACCGAGATTGTCAACTGTAAATGAACTTATTGGATACTCTATTTTTTTTAAAAATCTAAAAAGGGAATCATCCTGTGCATGCAAAATATTACATGAAGTTGTAAAAATTATCAACAGTGAAATGCAGAAATATTTTATGATAGAAATTTTCATAGGCTATAATATTTCAGTGAAATATTATCTCCGTCGAATTCTGCATAGCTGTTGTATTTTATCCAGTCGCCCAAATTTAAATAACGGCTTCCTTTTTTTAAATCAATATCCAGGGGTAGATGCCGGTGCCCAAAAATAAAAAAGTCGTAATGTTTTTTCTCCAACATTTCTTTGGCAAAAATTATTAGCCATTCGTTTTCCTCTCCTAAAAATTGCTCGTCTGTTTTTCCGGTGGCCGCCCTGCTTTTTCTGCTCATGTAATTGGCCAGTCCTATACCGGCGTATGGATGCAGGATACCAAAAAGCCATTGCGAAAACTTATTTCTAAAAACTTTTTTAATGAATTTGTAACGATGATCTCCCGGCCCCAGCCCATCTCCATGGCCTATAAAAAATTTCTTTTTATTGAAGTCAAATTCCGCGGGCTCATGAAAAACTTCTATATCCAGTTCTTGTTCAAAATATCCATTCATCCACATATCATGATTTCCAACAAAAAATTTAATAGTTATACCGCTATCAGTAAGTTCTGCAAGTTTGCCCAGAATTCTTACAAACCCCTTAGGCACGACCCTTTTGTATTCATACCAAAAATCAAAAAGATCCCCAACAATAAATATATACGAGGCATCCTTTTTTATTTCATCCAAAAATTTTACAATACGTTTTTCACGTATAAGGCTTGTAGCATGGTCAGGGGCACCCAGGTGAAAATCCGAAAGGAAATATATTTTTTTAACCGGAGAAATTTGCATGATGTATAAAAGCAATTAAAAAATCTGGTTGGCTAACGGTTTTATTTATGAATCATGGGATTTGTCTATTAGAAATACATAAACTTCTTTGGGTCCATGTACACCTACGACCAGCGTCTTTTCAATATCTGCAGTGCGGCTTGGACCCGCTGCAAATGTTACAAAGGAAGGAAAGTTATTGCTATATTTTTCTTTCAATAATTTAATGACATCCCTGGTATCGTACACAAGTTGATTTATGTACGCGACACAAATATGAACAGGGGCGTATACACTCACCGTCCGGCCACTTGGTTGAGCAGAAGTCATAACTATTGCGCCCGTGCGTGCTATTAAAAATTCACAGGTGGTAACTGAAGCATCACATTCTGCCAGCGTTGATTGTTTATTGATAAGATTTTTATCGTCAAAAATTTTTAATAGGTTTTCTTCTACACAATAGAGCTTATCCCATTTTCTTTCCACCGCCAGGCGTTGAAGCTGCAATTTCAGATCAGTTTCATTAATGCAAAAAGCAAATTTGCCGAGTAGCTTTGTAAATTCTTCCGCAAAAATAATTTCCAGGTCTTCTTCCGGTGGCTGAAAAACAGAATTTGTTCCCTCACTTTTTGGAAAAGGTAAAGGCACCGGATTACTCAGTGCCTCTCTTATTTTTTTTAAGATTTTTTCTTTTGATGCTGAAACCATCATTACTTTTTAAGCGTTACTATCAGCCTATTACGTTTTCAATAGGCGGGTCAATTATTGCTTCTTTGGGATTATCAACGAAGTCCAGCGCTTTTTTTTCTTCAAAAGGCCGCTTACCAATCAATGTTTCAACGTCACTTTGAAAAAGCACTTCTCTTTTCAGTAATTCCTTTGCTAAAATTTCAACTTCTTTTTTCTTTTCAGTCAGCAATTTTTTAGTTCTTTCAAATGCAATCTCAATAAGCTTCCTCACTTCTTCATCAATCATTTTGCCTGTCTCCTCGCTAAAGGGTTTTGTAAAAGTATTTTCCTGCTGTGGGTCATAATAACTTACGTTCCCCACTTTATCGTTCATACCATATACAGTTACCATAGCATATGCCATCTTCGTAATCTGCTGCAGATCATTGCTGGCGCCGGTCGATATTTTCCCAAAAAATATGGTTTCAGCGGCTCTTCCTCCAAGTGTCATGCATATCTGGTCAAGAAGCTGGTCCGTATTATAAAGATATTGCTCTTTGGGAGTATATTGAGCATAACCCAAAGCTGCAGTACCTCTTGGAACAATGGTCACTTTTAATAATGGGTAAGCGTGCTCCAGGAACCACCCGCAAATAGCATGGCCTGCTTCGTGGTAGGCAATAATTTCTTTTTCCTCAGGTAATATAATTTTATTCTTCTTCTCAAGTCCCCCGATCACCCGGTCAATAGCATCCTGGAAATCAGACATGTCAACTGCATCTTTTCCTTTACGGGCAGCAATCAACGCGGCTTCATTGCACACGTTAGCTATGTCTGCTCCTGCAAATCCCGGTGTTTGTTCTGCAAGCTTACGTACATCCAAAGTTTGAGAAATTTTTATGGGTACCAGGTGTACCTTAAAAATTGCTTCACGCCCCACAAGATCTGGCCGGTCAATAGTTATTTGCCTGTCAAATCTTCCGGGCCTTAACAATGCATTATCCAATACATCGGGGCGGTTCGTTGCCGCCAGGATTATAATACCGAGATCGGTACCAAAGCCATCCATCTCTACAAGCAACTGGTTGAGCGTATTTTCTCTTTCATCATTGCTCATCATCATATTTTTCCCTCTTGCACGCCCAATTGCATCTATTTCATCAATAAAAATAATACATGGAGCTTTTTCCCTTGCCTGCTTAAAAAGATCACGTACCCTGCTGGCACCTACACCCACAAACATTTCTACAAAATCACTTCCACTTAGGCTGAAGAAAGGAACCTGTGCCTCACCAGCCATAGCTTTGGCTAACAAGGTTTTACCCGTTCCGGGGGGGCCTATCAGCAATGCACCTTTTGGTATTTTGCCGCCAAGCGCTGTGTATTTTTTTGGGGTTTTTAGAAAATCAACGATTTCCATTACCTCTACTTTAGCCTCATCAAGGCCCGCTACATCTCCAAAATTTATATTTACACGTGCCCCCTTATCAAAAAGGGTGGCCTTGGATTTCCCAATATTGAAGATTCCGCCAGGGCCTCCGCCACCACCGCCTGCTCCAACTTTGCGCATCATCATAATGAACAATAAACCAATCAACAGGATCGGTAAAAGTGTACTTACAATTTGTCCAAATAATTCTCCTTCATCACCAGGTTTATCGGCGACATGTTTTACTTCAGGGTTATCCTTATAAAACTGCATTAATTCCGTGGAAAATATTTCATCTTTTACAATAGGAAAGTATGCTTGTGGAGGTGGCAGTTTTTTTACATCTTCGTATTTGTCACCAAAGACAGTTCTAAAAAATGAACTATTGTTATTAAAAGCATCCTGCTTGATGGACACCCTTACAATTTTTTTATTGCCAACAGTCTTTATTTGCTCAACATCGCCCTGTTTTAGCATGCCGTAAAATTGAGTATTGTCCATTTCTACTCCGCTGCTGGTATTTCCCCGATAAAGATTATAACCAATAATAGCGGCGAAAATAATTCCATAGACCCAATAGATACTCATCCGGGGGCGTTTCTTAGGATCGTCATCAGATCCCGGAACCCCGTTAGAGTTCATTCTTTTTTGTATTGAATTTTTTTTCTTTTCTTCAGTTGCCATAGATGCTTGCCTCGCAATATTTTAATTAACCGGTGCTAAATTCTGATCCCGCCCGGATATTCATTTTTAATGTTTGTGTAAAATAAGAATTTAAATATAATTAGAAGTTAATGTTCAGTTATAGAACCATCGCTCCACATTTCTTCAAGCCTGTAAAATTTTCTTGGTTCAGGTAACATCACGTGAACCACAATGTTTACATAATCAATTAAAATCCATTGTTCACCCTGCCTGCCTTCGTGCTTGTAAGGAAATTCACTACATTTTTTTTTCACATTATCTTCAATTGCATCTGCAATAGCTTTCAATTGTATGTTGTTAGATGCTTCGCAAATGATAAAAAAATCTGAAACCGCTTCAGGGATTTTTTTTAGATCAAGACTTACAATTTTTTCACCTTTTTTATCCTGTATTGCGTTTATTATTGCCTTAAAGATTTTACTATTTCGTGTTAACCTGGTAAGAGTTGATTTTTTCCGTGTAGATAATAGGCTTAAATTATTCAAATGACTTCTTTTTAATCAGCTTCCATGTTTTTGCATGAAAAAAAATAAATTTTAAACTGTTAGATTGCAGCTTTTAAAAGCTTCTTTACAATCATTTTATCAAAAATACTAATTCTTTATCAATACAATTTTGTATGCCAGTGGTCCCCAAAAATTTTATAATTCTTGAAAAGGTGGATAGTACCAACAACTATGCCATGGGAATAGTTCGAAACGGCATGGGAAACAATGGTGATGCAGTATTTGCAATGGAGCAAACAGCAGGAAAAGGACGCTGGGGAAGGACGTGGAAAAGCCTTAAAGGAAAAAATATAATACTCACTTTAATAGCTGAAATGCAGTGGTTGCCTGTATTCTCTCAGTTTCAGCTAAGCCTTGCCGTGTCTTTGGGTTGCTATGATTTTGTTGCGACATATGTTGAAGAAAATATAAAAATAAAATGGCCCAATGACATTTTTATAAATGACAGGAAGGCAGGAGGTATACTTATTGAAAATGTGATAAACGGCAGTTTATGGCAGTGGTCAATAATTGGAATAGGATTGAATATAAACCAGGAAGATTTTGAAATGCACCAATTGCAGGCAATATCATTCAGGCAGGCAACAGGGAAAACCTATGACGTTCCCAAACTTGCCAGGGAATTACATAAGACCGTTTTTAAGAGGATATCACAACTGGAAGGGGGTAGTTATGGTGAAATGCTGGAACAATATAATAGCCAGTTATTCGCGGCAAATAAAAAGGTAAGGCTTAAAAGAGGCTCAATTGTTTTTGAAACGACAATTCAGGGAGTTTCTCCTTCAGGTGAATTAATTACAAAAGATGCTATGGAAAGAAGTTTTGCTTTTGATGAGATTGAATGGCTGTTATAATATGTTGGATCATACAACTACGTTGATCATTTTATTTTTTACAAAAATTATTTTCTTTATAGGTTTATCTTCAATCCATTTCTTTACTACTTCATTATCCAGCACTATTTTTTCCACTTCGGATTGTTGTATGTCAAGTGAGAGGGTAATTGTTGTTCGCATTTTTCCATTGATTGAAATGGGATATTCCTTTGCTGACTCAACTAAATATTTGGACTCCAGTTTTGGGTAATGAGCATCAATAATAGTTGTGCTGTTTCCTAACTGTTGAAATAATTCTTCTGAAATATGCGGTGCATATGGAGTTAATAAAATAAGCAATGGCTCCAGTATTTCTTTCTTGTGGCATTTCAAATCGGTCAATTCATTTACACATACCATAAAAGCGCTTACTGCAGTATTGTAGGAAAAGCGTTCTGTGTCTTCTCCAATTTTTTTAATAGCCTTATGTAAAACTTTTAATTCTTCGCTGGAAGCCTCATCCCCCGCCCTCTCCTTTGGAGAGGGAGCTGAAGTCGTCCAAATTGGACCTTTTACTTCATCAAAAAATAACCGCCATAGTTTTTTTAAGAAACGATGTACGCCCTCAATGCCTTTGGTGTCCCATGGTTTGCTTTGCTCAATCGGACCGAGGAACATTTCATACATACGGAAAGTGTCGGCGCCGTATTTAGTGATTAGTTCATCGGGATTAACAGTATTATATTTGGATTTGGACATTTTTTCTGTTTCGACACCGCAGATGTATTTGGAAGATATCTCACCTAAGTCCTCTACAGGGGCGAGGACTTTGCCATCTTCAAGAATAAACGTTGTGTTAGCGTATTCGGGCTTGGAGTTTCTGAAAGCTTGGATATCTAATTCGACACCATCGACTAATGCTACTTCAACGTGTAGGGCTGAAAATCTAAAAGATGGTTGCTTCTTATCGAAAAAACTATAATCTAAATGAGAAAAGTTTTTTTTGATTATTTCTAGGAATCCTGGCGACGGAACATTTTGTGTTAAATTGTATGAAACCAAAATGTGTAAATCATTATCTCTTAAAAAATCATAATCATCCAGATATAGAATTGAAACATCTAACCTGTATACAAATCTACTACTTCCCTGTATCATCCCCTGATTCACCAACTTCTTAAACGGCTCATCAAAACTTATAAAGCCTAAATCACATAAAACTTTAGTCCACATACGGCTGTATAACAGATGGCCAACTGCATGTTCGGTTCCTCCGACATACACATCTACCTGGTTCCAGTAATCAGTTGCTTTTTTATCCGCAAATTCTTCATTATTGTGTGGATCCATGTAACGCAGGAAATACCATGACGAGCCTGCATAGCCGGGCATAGTATTGGTTTCGCGTTTTAATCCATCCCCCAAATCCACCCATTCAGTAATATTTGCCAATGGTCCTTGCCCTTCTGGTCCGGGTCCATAAGTTTCAACATGTGGTAATTCAACAGGTAATTCTTTTATATCAACGGGGTGAGCAACTCCATTTTTATAAACAATTGGAAAGGGCTCGCCCCAATAACGTTGGCGGCTAAAGCCCGCATCCCTCATTTTAAAGTTTATTTTTCTTTTACCAATGCCTTTTTCTTCAATTTTCTCTAGGGCAATACCAATGGCATCTTCCATTTTTATTCCATTCAAAAACCCTGAGTTGGTAAGTGTGGCTTCTTTTGTAGGGTTGGCTTCTTCTCCATTATAATAATCACCTATTATATTGGTGATAGGAATATTAAAATGTTTGGCAAAAAGAAAATCACGCTGATCACCACAAGGAACAGCCATAATAGCACCCGTGCCGTAACCGGCAAGTACATATTCTGAAATCCATATAGGTATTTCTTTTCCATCAAAAGGATTAACTGCATATGCGCCGGTAAAGCAGCCAGTAATTTGTTTTACTTCTGCCATACGTTCCCTGTCGCTACGGCTTTTTACATAAGTAAGGTAGTCGTCTATAGCTGGTTGCTGCTCTTGAGTTACTAAATGGTTTACCAAGTCATGTTCTGGCGCCAGTACCATAAAGTCAACTCCGAAAATGGTGTCGGGACGAGTAGTGTAAACTTTGATTTTTAAGGGTTCTTCATTAATTATAGAAGCCTCACCCCCGGTCCCTCTCCTTTGGGAGAGGGGGGGATTCGCTAGCAATTCCCTTTTAATAGTCATAATCACCTTTGCCAGATTATTTTCTATTTCGTAATTGCTAAATCGTATTAATCTATAACCTAATTGTTGTAGATATTCTGTTCTTGAAATATCATAATTTTTTTGCTCTGGATCGTTGTGATAATCACCATCAATTTCTATTAACAGCTTCTCGTTCAAGAACGCAAAATCAATAATGAAAGCGTCAATTACATGTTGGCGTCTCACTTTTGAACCTAATTTATTTCCTCTTAATTCCTGCCATAAAATATCTTCGGAAATAGTATGATCCTTTCTGTTTTCTCTTGATAAATCTTTTAGTTGAGGCCATATGCCTGTTTTGCCTGTTTGGTAAGGAGTTTTCCTCCCCTCTCCTGCGGGAGAGGGGTTGGGGGTGAGGCTTTTTACGATTCCAAATTCTATCTCAGCCCCTTCACTCCTTCCAATCCAGTTGCGTTGCATTTCCTTCATAGCATCGCTGAATTCAACTTTCTCCAGGCCATCTAATAATCTTTCAGCATAATCAGTAATGCGCATATACCATTGGCGCATTTTCTTTTTTACTACGGGGTGTCCACCGCGTTCGCTTACACCATTCACTACTTCATCGTTTGCCAATACTGTTCCCAATGCTTCGCACCAATTTACTTCGCCATTTGCTAAGTAAGCGAGCCTGTAATCCATTAAGGTTTCCTGTTTCTCATAGTCAGAGAAGCCTTTCCACTCGGAAGCAGAAAATGTTTTTTGCGTTTTACGCTGGCCATTATCAGGTATATTGCCGGTTTGCTCAAAAATTTCTACCAGGTCTTCAATCCTCCTTGCTTTATTTTCCTTATTATCAAACCAGCTATTAAATATTTGCAGGAATATCCATTGAGTCCATTTATAATAAGAAGGATCACTTGTACGTAATTCGCGGCTCCAGTCGAAAGAAAATCCAATATTTTCCAGCTGCTGTCTGAAGGTTTCAATATTTTTTTCTGTAGTTGCTGCAGGATGTTGACCGGTTTCCAGTGCATATTGCTCTGCAGGCAGCCCGAAGCTATCGTAGCCCATGGGATGAAGCACATTAAAGCCTTTCAACCGTTTATATCGTGCATAAATATCACTGGCGATATAGCCAAGCGGATGCCCTACATGCAAGCCGGCTCCACTGGGATATGGAAACATATCCAATACATAAAACTTTGGTTTTGGTGATGAATTACTCACATTATATACTCCAGACTCTTTCCAGGCCTGTTGCCATTTTTTTTCAATATTTCTGTAATTATATTCCATGCTTTTACTAAGATTATTTTCTCTCTATAAATACCGGGTAGAATAAGGAGGTTTATTTCCCGGAAGAAAAAATTATTAAATGGCTGCCATTTGCAGACTTATTTTTTGTGAAAGAAATGTTATTCATTAACTAACTGTTGGATGTAATCATTCGTGTAGTTTACATTAGCATTATAAGCAATGCGTGCAAAAGTAATGAACCTGTCTAAAAAGAATTATTTTTGCTCTCCCACATCTTACTATGGTTTTTTACAAATATATCAGTTCTAATTATGGCTCAATTCGGTAAAGCTTCTACCAAGCGGGGTAAACCTTCTTACGTTTATGCAATCATCGGTGTTTCACTTGTTTTATTTCTATTTGGAATGGTAGGGTGGATTTTTATGAATATACAAAAGACCGGGGATTATTTTAAGGAAAATATACAATTGCATGCATACATTTATCGTACTGCCAATAAGAAGCAAATTGATACAGTTAAGAAGTATATAGAGACATTGCCTGCAGCAGTAAAAGTTGAATATACCACCCGGGAAATGGCGTTGGAAAAATACAACCAGGAAAATGATACACTTTGGAAAAAGCTGGCAATAAGTAATCCATTGCCGGAAAGTATTGATTTCTATGTGAAAGCAGACTATGTGGACAAAGACAGCCTGGCTGTCTTGGAAAATCATCTTCTTACCAATTTTCCTACCACTATTTCAGAATTTCAGACACCAAAGGAAACTGTTGCAAGTGTGAGCCAGTTTGTAAAAACCACAACGCTTGTATTGTTTGGTGTCGCAATTATTCTCTCAATTCTGGTTATCATTTCTATTGATAATACAATAAGGCTTGCTATGTATAGCAATCGCTTTTTAATAAAGACGATGCAAATGGTTGGAGCTACACGGTGGTTTATTGCCAAACCACTTGATGGTCGCGCCATAGTGAATGGGCTCATAGCTTCAGGAATTGCCATTGTGCTTATGATTGGCTTTATTGCTATTTCAGAAAAATTTGTTCCTTATTTGCGAGTGCTTCATGATTCAAAAAACATGTTGCTGATTTTTGCCTGTATAATAATACTTGGTTTATTTATCACGCTATTCAGTACGCACCGGTCGGTTCTTAAATATTTAAAAATGAAGCTGGATGAATTGTATTAATCAATTATCATTTTGTTTTATTTCATAACATTGCAAACTCAAAATTAAAAAATGAAATCACAGCATCTTCCCAAAACAGGTACAACAGAAAAAAATATAGCAGCAAAATATTTAACCACTGATAACGTTCTTTTTTCCAAAGAAAATTACAAATGGATGCTAATCGGCCTGGTAGTTATGGCGCTGGGTTTTATTTTAATGGCTGGCGGTAAAAGTGCTAATGCTGGTGTATTTAATGACAAGGATGTATATAGCCCAATGCGAATAACGGTTGCGCCCATATTGATTGTTGCTGGTCTTGTGCTCGAGATTTTTGCAATCATGAAGAAACCGAAATAATTTAATTTATTTTTAGCTGGCGATGATTTTATCATCGCCTTTTTTTATGTTGCACCCTTAAACTTATTTCAATAAATATTCTTTTTAATGACACTTGTTGAATCAATAATCATCGCGATAGTCGAGGGCATAACAGAATTCATTCCCATCTCGTCTACGGGGCATATGATCATCACCGAAAAATTGTTGCATATTGCTGAAACAGATTTCGTGAAAGCATTTACAGTTGCTATTCAATTGGGAGCTATTCTTGCCGTGATAGTTTTGTATTATAAGAAATTTTTCAACTTCAGTAAATGGAAATTTTACATGAAGCTTTTAATAGCGGTACTCCCGGCAATTATACTTGGCTTTTTGTTTTCAAAAAAGATAGATGCAATGCTGGATAGCACCCTCACAGTTGCTGTTTCATTGCTTGCAGGTGGCATTATTTTACTTTTTATAGATAATGTGTTTAATAAGCCGATTATTGATTCGGAAGAAAAGGTTACTTACAAAAAAGCATTTATAATCGGGATATGGCAATGTATAGCAATGATACCGGGTGTAAGCAGAAGCGCCTCTTCAATAATTGGAGGCATGCAGCAAAAACTTACACGGAGTGCTGCGGCGGAGTTTTCATTTTTTTTAGCTGTCCCTACAATGCTTGCTGCAACTGGTTATAAGCTTCTTAAATATTTTAATGAAAATGGAGGC
>JBKJRY010000097.1:0-15384 GCA_046593045.1 Chitinophagaceae bacterium
TGTGTAATTACTGATTCTGATAATAATTTTTTTAAAAAGACACATTCCAATCGGACATTTTCTTTTTTAGGAAAGATAAGCTACTGAATGTATGTTTTTCATCCAATATGTTTTGCACTGTGTACAAAATATTTGTATGTCAATAATATTTTTCTGAATATAATTATTCAATTTGGAGTTGTATTAATTATAGCAACAATTAGTTTTTATGGATACGAATTTTTTTCCCATAGTTTTAAAAATTTTTCTCAATATTTAAATAAAAAATTCGAAACAACAAATTCTAAAGTTACTAATCTAATTCCCTAAACATACATAATGATCATTCTCGGCATTAATGCTTATCATGCGGATTCTTCCGCTGCAATTTTTGTTAACGGTAAACTTGTTGCAGCAATTGAAGAAGAAAGATTTAAAAGAATAAAGCATTGGGCAGGCTTTCCTCAACTCGCAATTGAATTTTGTTTAAGAGAAGCCGGCATAAGTTATGAACAGGTAGATCATTTTGCTATCGGACGTGATCCAAAAGCAAAATTTTTTAAAAAACTATTATACCTGGCAGCAAATCCTAAAGGAAGTTTTTCTGTAAGAAAAGACAGGGTAAGTAACAGTCGTAAGGTTTCTTCCCTTGATAAAGAACTCGCAAATATTTCAGGATTGACGCCCGAAGCATTTAAAGGAAAGGTAGCGCAGGTTGAGCATCATAGAAGTCATCTAGCATCTGCATTTTTTGCTTCTCCCTTTGATGAAGCTGCCTTATTATCTATTGATGGTTCAGGAGATTTTACTACAACCATGATAGGAATTGGAAAAGGAAACAATATTAAAGTATTAGATTCAGTTGACTTTCCGCATTCAATCGGAATTTTTTATACTGCTATGACGCAACTGCTGGGCTTTCCGCATTATGGGGATGAATATAAAGTAATGGGAATGGCGCCTTATGGTGAGCCAAAATATTTGGATAAGCTTAATGATGTAGTGCGTATTACAAAAGATGGTTTGTTTACACTGAACTTAAAATATTTTCGAAGCGCAACGCAAGGTGTTATTTCCTATGGCGATGATAACGTTCCAATTGTAGAACCAATGTTCAGTGATGAGATGGTTAAACTTTTTGGCGAGCCAAGAAAAAAAGATGAAGAGCTTACCCAACATCATAAAGATCTTGCAGCTTCAGTTCAAAGATTTACAGAGAGGGTAATATTTCATATCTTAGAAAATCTTCAGAAAAGAACCGGGCTTGAGAATATATGTATCGCAGGAGGCGTAGCACAAAACAGTGTAGCCAACGGAAAAATTATCAGTAACACTTCCTTTAAAAATGTATATATACCTTCTGCAGGCCATGATGCTGGTATTTCAATTGGCGCAGCATTGTATGTTCAACATCAAATATTAAATTTTCCAAGACAGCCATCAATAAAGACGGCGTATACGGGTAGCAGGTTTAGCAATAATGAAATAAAAAATACTCTTCAGAAAAAAAATATTTTATTTGCAGAATTAGAAGACGAGGTTTTGTTTGAAAAGATTACAGAATGTTTAGTTAAGGGTGGGGTAGTAGGATGGTTTAATGGCAGAGCAGAATTTGGTCCAAGGGCATTGGGAGGACGCTCTATAATTGCCGATCCAAGAAGAAATGATGCTAAAGAAAATTTAAATCTGAAAATAAAACGAAGGGAAAGTTTTCGGCCATTTGCACCTTCTATTTTAAAAGAATATGTCTCAGAATATTTTGAATTAAATGACGATGTACCTTTCATGGAAAAAGTATTTCTTATTAAAAAAGAAAAAAGGAGTGAAATTCCGGCAGTTACCCATGTAGATGGAACGGGGCGTTTGCAATCTGTAGACAAAGAAATATCGCCGCGTTATTATGCATTAATTGAAGCTTTTAGAAAGAAAACAGGCGTACCTATTTTATTGAACACTTCCTTTAATGAAAACGAACCTATTGTAAATAGTCCCTCGGAAGCACTTGATTGTTATCTTCGTACAAATATGGATATGTTAGTAATGGAAAACATAGTTGTAGAACGTTTACCGACAGAAAATAATTAAGATCAGGAATGAGTATGAAAGTCTCAATTATTACAGTTACCTATAACTCTGCAAAATATGTGGATGATTGCATCAATTCTATCATCCGCCAAAATTATAATAACATAGAATATATTGTTATAGATGGCAACTCAACTGATGGTACCCTTGATATAATTAAAAAATATTCTCAACACATTACACAGTGGATATCGGAAGAAGATGGCGGCATGTACGATGCTTTAAATAAAGGGATGCAACTTGCAACAGGCGATGTGGTAGGAATTTTGAACAGTGATGATGTCCTTGCATCTGCAGATGTAATTTCAGAAATTGTAAAATGTTTTCAGCAAAATAATGTTGATTCGTTATACGGCGACCTGGTATATGTAGATCCATTTGATCTGCAAAAAGTTTTACGGTTTTGGAAAGGATTACCATACGACCGTCGCCGATTTAAATATGGATGGATGCCTGCACATCCAACATTTTATTTCCGCAGGGACTTAATAAAAAATTTAGGAGGATACCAATCACATTATTACACTGCTGCTGATTTTGAATTTATGGCGAGATATCTTTACCACTACAAGATCAGTTCATATTATCTACCGAAGCTAATTGTAAAAATGAGGGCAGGGGGTGCAAGCAATGAAAGTATTTCCGGGCGGTTAAGAGCAAACCGCAGAGATTATCTTGCAATGAAAAATAATAAAATTCCTTTTCCATTAATTGTTTCAATATTGAAACCTATTATAAAAATGCCTCAGTTTTACAATGCATTATTTTATAAAATTTCAAAAACCTCTACACCTTACAAAACATTTAAACTATCAAGTTTTCCGAATGATTAAATAAATTATCATTGGTAATTTAAAAATCTTTAACAGTATGAAAAAAATTGCATTAATAACCGGCATAACCGGACAGGATGGTGCTTATCTTGCCGAACTTTTATTAAGCAAAGGATATGAGGTACATGGAATAAAAAGAAGAAGTTCACTCTTCAACACAGAAAGAATCGATCATTTATATGAAGACCCTCACGAGAAAAATCTTCATCTCGTTCTTCATTATGGAGACCTTACCGATTCAACCAATTTAATAAGAATAATACAGGAAATTCAGCCTGATGAAATTTACAACTTGGCTGCAATGAGCCATGTGCAGGTAAGTTTTGAAACGCCGGAGTACACCGCTAACGCAGATGGTATTGGAACGTTAAGGATTCTTGAAGCAGTTCGCTTATTAGGGCTTACTAAAAAAACTAAAGTTTACCAGGCTTCTTCCTCAGAATTGTACGGGCTTGTTCAGCAAGTTCCTCAAAGTGAACGAACTTCATTCTATCCCCGTTCGCCTTATGCGGTAGCAAAATTATATGCATATTGGATAACAGTTAACTATCGTGAAGCGTACAATATTTTTGCATGTAATGGAATTCTTTTTAATCATGAATCTCCGTTGCGCGGAGAAACTTTTGTTACAAGAAAAATAACAAGAGCCGCTGCAAAAATATCATTGGGCCTGCAGGATTGCATTTATCTCGGAAATATAAATAGTCAAAGAGATTGGGGCCACGCAAAGGATTATGTGGAAGCAATGTATTTGATGCTTCAGCAGGATGAACCCGAAGATTTTGTAATTGCAACAGGTATTACCACTACTATCCGCGATTTTGCAATAATGGCTTTTCAGGAGGCTGGAATTGAATTATTGTTTAAAGGAGAAAAAGAAAATGAAACTGCAGAAGTAATCTCCAGCTCTAACCCAAGTATAAAACCCGGTTCTGTTGTTCTAAAAATTGATCCGAGGTATTACAGGCCAACAGAGGTTGAACTGTTGATAGGGGATGCCACAAAAGCAAAAGAAAAATTAGGATGGACACCAAAATATACATTGCCGGAACTTGTAAAAGAAATGGTACATAGCGACCTTGAGTTATTTAGAAGAAATCTTCTTTTAAAAGAAAGTGGGTTTGCAATAAAACATCAATACGAATAATTGGAATCAACAGATAAAATATATGTCGCCGGCCACCGGGGTATGGTAGGAAGCGCCTTAGTAAGACACCTGGAAGCTAATGGATTTTCAAACATTATTTCCCGTACATCTTCAGAACTTGACCTAAGAGATCAGACTGCGGTGAATCAATTTTTTGAAAAAGAAAAACCGTTATATGTTTTTCTTGCCGCAGCAAAAGTCGGTGGTATAAATGCCAACAATGTTTACAGGGCGGAATTTATTTATGACAATTTAATGATTGAGGCAAATATCATTAATGCAGCATGGAAGAATAATGTAAAAAAATTATTGTTTCTTGGATCATCCTGTATCTACCCGAAAATGGCGCCGCAACCTTTACATGAGGATTCTTTATTAACGGGATTACTTGAACATACAAATGAACCATATGCGATAGCTAAAATTGCCGGAATAAAATTGTGCGATGCGTACAGGGAACAGTATGGATGTAATTTTATTGCTGCAATGCCTACAAATTTATTTGGTAAAAATGATAATTATGATCTTGAGAACAGCCATGTGTTGCCCGCCTTGTTAAGAAAAATAATTACAGCAAAAAAAAATAATGATTCATCAGTATCCATTTGGGGTACAGGTTCTCCACGCAGGGAGTTTCTATATGTCGATGACCTGGCTGATGCCTGTATTTATCTTATGCAAAATTATAATGATGGGGGGTTTGTAAATATAGGAACAGGGAAGGATCTTACAATAAAGGAACTCTCGATTCTGTTAACAGAAATTGTCGGATACAATGGAAGTATTGTTTTTGATACTTCAAAACCAGATGGTACACCACGTAAATTATTAGATGTCTCTAAACTGAAAAATTTAGGTTGGCAATCTTCAGTAACTTTAGAAGAAGGAATTAAGAAGGTTTATGAAGAAGTAAAAAATAATAACTGGGAATAACTTTCATGTTTAATCTATTCAGGAAATCTAAAAAAGAAATATATACCGGGGAGCCATTTCCCGTTACCACCGATATTCATTCGCATATTTTAGCAGGCATAGATGATGGTTCCCCTGATATTGCAACATCTGTGCAATTGGTTAAAGGTTTATATCACCTTGGTTACCGCAGGCTGGTAGCAACACCACACGTTATTGGTGATTATTACAGAAACAATCCCACTATTATTAATAGAGAATTGGAGATATTAAAAAGGGCATGCGCTGAGGCAGGAATTGATATTGAATTATCTGCCGCTGCTGAATATATGCTGGACGATTATTTTTTAAACATATTAACCCGGAAAGAGGTTCTTCCTGTTTTTGAAAATTATATTTTAACTGAATTGCCATATTCAGTGATGCCAATGAATGTTAGAGAAATGGTTTTTGAAATCATTACTTCAGGCTACAAACCAATACTGGCACATCCTGAAAGGTATTTTTATTATCATTATGATTTTAATGAGTATGCCCGTTTGAAAGATCTCGGTTTTTTATTACAGGTAAACCTTTTATCCCTTACAGGTTATTATGGACCTCAAGTTGCTAAAGCAGCAAAATATATTTTTGAAAATGGACTGGCTGATTTTGTTGGGACTGACATGCATCATTTGCGACATCTTGAAACTTTGAGCAGCAATGAAACAAATGCCATCCTAAATAAATACCTTAAGGGTAAAGTGTACAATAATTTTTAAGAGTCTTTAAAAAATCCCCCAATTATTTAACCCTGCAATTTGCGGGGTTTTTTACTTTATGGTTTTTGCTGCCAGGTGATTTGTACTTCTTAAAACTTCATGTAACACGGTTGCTAACTTTTCGGGATCATCTACCGCCCAAAAATGCATAAAAAATAATCGGGGTTGTTCAAACAACATATGGCTATGCAGGGCTGTTACTAAAATATTTCCTCTGGTAAGTATTTTTTGCACAGTATTTACTTCGCTTGGTATCAAAACAAAATCACCGGTAACAGCCGCTTTATCACCCATCTTCTGAAAATTAATAACGCTGTTAACACCAAAATTTTCAGGCAATTCCATTCCGCCGTCTTTAATTTTTTCATTTCTCGGTATGCTAAATTTTATAATGCTTCCGTCTTTTTTTCCTGTAAAACCTAATTGCTCTTCAGTTTTTCCCCAATCCATATTTTGAGAAGTATCACTAAAGTTTGCTTTTAAAGGAGTAGCTGTAACCGCAAGCATTTCCTTTAATCCGCTAAACAATTGCATTGGGCCTCCCATAGCCATTACATGCAGGTACATGATTTTAGGTTTTTCTCCTAACAGGTGATTGTGAATGGCTGCAATATCAATTCCTTTTTCATCCAGTTTTTTTAAAACGTTTTTAAATTCGGATTCTAATAAAACAACATCACCCATCAACATTCCTGAGATGCCTGCAGAATCCTGTGGCATAAATGCAAACCATGTGGTAAATGCAAACCTCGGATCTATTTTAATTCCGTCCAGCATAACTGACAGATCCTGCCTTGGAAAAGAAAATTTATAAAATCCATTTTCTTTTGACGGCATTTTTCCAAAAATGTTTTCTAATCCTGCGGGAAGGGTTTCAGTTTTTTTAAAATCGGTTTTTGTTCCCGTGCTTAATTCCGGTAATAATTTGGCTGGGGATGGTTGCGTATTTTTAGTAGGTTCCGCAGTTTGGTCTGAATTGCATGAAAATGCTAAGATCAAAACAAAGAGATAGCAATATTGTTTTATCATAATTGAAAGAATTAACTGGTTTAAATGTAATGTTCTTTGGCAAATGTAAAATACAAAACATGATAATCAGTAAATTCGCAGTGATGAAACATCTGGCATCTCTAAATAAATATTTCTGGAAATACAAATGGTTATTTTTATTAGGAATAATTTTTATTATTCTTTCAAACTATTTCAGGATACTTTCACCACAGGTTACCAAGTATGTTCTTAATACTGTTGAGCATTCTTTAAAAAAAGAAACAACATCATCACCGGGCACTTCTGTAAATTACGACCCGCTTGTAAAAAAAATATTTATTCAAAATCTGCTGGCTTCATCTTTAAAGAATAAAATTTTTGTATGCGGAATCATTCTTTTGGGGCTTGCTTTAATAAGTGGATTTTTTATGTTCCTGATGAGGCAAACTATTATTGTAATGAGCCGCCACATTGAGTTTGATCAAAAGAATGAAATTTTTGGGCACTACCAAAAATTAGATACCAGCTTTTATAAAACCCACAGCACCGGCGACATGATGAGCCGCATATCAGAAGATGTTAGCCGTGTTAGAATGTATTCAGGTCCTGCAATAATGTACGTAATTAACCTGGCAGCTACAATTGGATTTTCTGTTTTTTATATGGTAAAAGAAAACAGTGAACTTACATTATATGTTCTTGCGCCATTGCCCATATTAGCTATTGCTATTTATTATGTAAATACGATCATCAACAGAAAGAGTGATAAGATACAGTCCTTACTTTCTGACCTTACAACAAATGCACAGGAATCGTATTCAGGCATAAGAGTGATAAAATCTTTTGTCCAGGAAAAAGCAATGCTTGGTTTCTTTGAAAAAAACAGTGAAGATTACCGCAAAAATGCCATATCACTTGCAAAAACAGAAGCCATATATTTTCCTTCTATTTCTTTACTGATCGGGCTCAGCACTTTGATGACTATTTTAATTGGCGGATTCTATGTTATCAACGGACAAATAAGCATAGGTGTTATCGGCGAATTTGTGATGTATATTCTTCTGCTTTCTTTTCCGGTAAGCGCTATCGGATGGACAGCAAGCATGATACAACGGGCAGCCACATCGCAACGGCGCATCAATGAATTTCTTCATACAAGATCAACAATACAAAACGATAAGGATAGTAAACCACTTTTTTTGAAAGGAGATATAGAATTTAAAAATGTTGACTTCACTTATCCACACACAGGTATTCATGCAATAAAAAACTTTGATTTAAAAATAAACCGAGGCGAAAAAATTGCCATCGTTGGTAAAACCGGTTCCGGTAAATCAACGATCGCTCAACTTCTTTTGCGTATGTATGATCCTCAGCATGGTGATATAGTTTATGATGATATTTCAATTAAAAAAATAGATCTCAACTCATTACGATCACAGGTGAGTTATGTTCCACAGGATGTTTTTTTGTTTAGTGATACTGTGGAAAACAATATTGCTTTTGGAGTTAAAAATGCATCCGAAGAAAACATAAAAAAAGCAGCAGTAAATGCTGTTGTACAAAATGAGATCGAACAGTTTTCACAAAAATATAAAACCATAATAGGGGAGAGGGGTGTTACTTTAAGCGGTGGACAAAAGCAACGCATATCTATTGCCCGGGCATTAATGAAAGAGCATGAAATTGTAATTTTTGATGATTGCCTTAGTGCCGTGGATGCAAAAACTGAAAGCCAGATCATTAATAAATTAGATAGCTATTTAAAAAATAAGACAGCGATCATTATTACCCATCGAATTTTCTCTTTATTCAACTTTGATAAAATAATTTTATTAAAAGATGGCGCTGTTGCAGAACAGGGCACTCATAGCGAGTTACTTGGCAAAAACGGTTATTATGCTGAAATGTATGCCCATCAGCAAAAACAGGAAAAGAAACAGGCAGCAGATGTATAGGTTTTTGAAAAATTTTGCTATTACAAAAACAAATTTATCTTTGTCGCATATTAAATTAAACCTAAAAATTAATTAAAGTGGAGTACGAGAATAACGATAAAAAACTTGAAAGTGTTTATAGCGCAAGAATAAGGGCAGGTAAACGCAGAACTTATTTCTTTGATGTAAGAGCAACACGTGGTAATGATTATTATTTAACCATTACTGAAAGCCGTAAAAGATTTAATGAGGATGGCTACGACAGGCATAAAATATTTTTATACAAAGAAGATTTTAATAAGTTTTTAAAAGGATTGACAGAAACCATAGATTATGTAAAAACTGACCTTATGCCCGATTTTGATTTTGATGCATTTAATCATGATACTCCTTACGAGGGTGCAGAAAATAATGGAGTTTCAGAAAATATTATTACTTCAGAAAATAATACCGAGTCTGAAGCATCTGTAGAAAAAGAACCAGATACTTCAGCAACAGGAATTGCACCTGCAGCTACACCCGAAATTGATGTAAAGCCCAATGACGAGGAAGTGGATAAGTGGTGATCAAAACCAGATCTAAGTGCTTAGATCCTCTCATTTGAGAGGATTTTTTTATTGCCTTAAATTTTTAAAGCAAGTTATCAATCCATTTGTAGAAGGATCATGAGTAGTTATTGCTGCATCATTTTCTAATTCAGGTAATATTTTTTGTGCAAGCTGTTTGCCAAGCTCAACACCCCATTGATCAAAACTGTAAATATTCCATATAACTCCCTGCACAAAAATTTTATGTTCGTACAATGCGATCAGCTCACCTAAAGTAAAAGGGGTTATTTCTTTAACTAAAAAAGAATTGGTTGGACGGTTGCCTTCAAAAGTTTTGTATGGAATGAGTTCTGCGGGAACATTTTCAGCAACTAATTCTTCTTTTGTTTTTCCATTCATCAAAGCTTCTGGTTGCGCAAAAAAGTTTGATAAAAGAATTTTATGATGAAGCCCTAAAGGATTATGGGTTATTACAGGTGCAATAAAATCACAGGGGATCAACGGTGTACCCTGGTGAATCAATTGGTAAAAAGCATGTTGCCCGTTAGTGCCAGGCTCTCCCCATATTACAGGGCCGGTTGAGTAATTTACTCTTTCTCCATTCCTGTCAACGTGCTTGCCGTTGCTTTCCATATTTCCCTGTTGAAAATAAGCAGCAAAGCGATGCATGTATTGATCATAAGGAAGAATTGCTTCAGTAGTCGCACCAAAAAAATTCAGATACCAAATGCTGATCATTCCTAATAGAATAGGGATATTTTTATCAAAAGACTTTTCTTTAAAATGATTATCAGTTTCGTGCGCACCTTTTAAAAGATTTTCAAAATTATCATACCCTATGGTTAGGGCAATCGACAATCCGATAGCACTCCATAAACTGTATCTTCCGCCAACCCAATCCCAAAACACAAACATATTTTCTTCGGCAATTCCGAATTTTTTTACAGCCTCGGTATTTGTGCTCAATGCAACAAAATGTTTTGCAACAAATTTTTCATCCTGTACTTCTTTTAAAAACCACTCTCTTGCAGTAAATGCATTGGTCATTGTTTCCTGCGTGGTAAATGTTTTGGAAGCAATCAGAAATAAAGTTTCATCAGGCGATACTTTCTTAAGCACTTCTGCAATATGACTTCCATCAATGTTGCTTACAAAATATGCCTGCATACCCTTAACCCAATATGGCTTTAATGCTTCGGTTACCATCACCGGGCCAAGGTCGCTTCCACCGATACCTATGTTTACTATGAATTTTATTTTTTTGCCGGAATATCCTTTCCATTCTCCATCATGTACTTTTTTACAAAAAGTTTTCATCTGGCTTAAAACTTTTTGTACATCAGGCATCACATCTTTTCCATCAAGCAAAACCGGTTTGCCTGAAAAATTTCTTAATGCAATGTGTAAAACCGCCCTGTTCTCAGTTTCATTTATTTTTTCTCCGTTAAACATGGCTTGTATTGCAGATTGCAATTCGCATTCCTCAGCTAATTGTTGCAGTAGCTGTAATGTTTTATCTGTAATAATATTTTTTGAATAGTCCAACAAAATATCAGGCAATGCGGTCGAATATTTATTAAACCTGTCTTTATCTTCTTTAAAAAGATCTTTAAGTTGAACATTATTCATTTCTTTATAATGTTCCTGTAAAAGCGTCCAGGATTGCGTAGTGGTGGGGTTAATTTTTGGAAACATTGTTTGCAAAATAAATTAATGAAATCATAAATTAATTATGGCATCGAGCGTTTGCTTTACCATTTGTTCTGTCACATCAAGATGAAAAACCATCCTTATCTGTGTTGAAGAGATGGGCATTACATGTATATCATATTTTTTGAAAGTCTCTGCTAATGATTTTGCTGTATAAGTTTCATCTATAATTTCAAATATGATGATATTCGTTTCTACAGGAAGCATCTTCCCTGTAAACTCTTTTTTTAATAAAGCATCCGCAACCAGCTTTGCATGCCTGTGATCAACTTCTAATCTTTCAATATTATGTTCCAAAGCATAAATTCCGGCTGCAGCCATAAAGCCTGCCTGCCTCATTCCGCCGCCAAAAACTTTTCGTACTCGGCGTGACTGTTTTATAAATTCTTTTGTTCCCAACAAAACACTTCCAATTGGGGTGCCTAAGCCTTTGCTTAAACAGATGGAAATGCTGTCGAAGATATCACCATATTGCTTCGGGGTTTCATTGCATGAAACAATAGCATTAAACAATCTGGCGCCATCAAGATGCAACTTTAAATTATTTGCAAGGCAAACCTCTCTTATCTGTTGAATGTCAGTAAAAGTATAGCAACTTCCGCCACCTCTATTTACAGTATTTTCAAGGCTGACGAGGCTGGTTCTTGGCTTATGTACATCATCTGAATTAATAGCAGTTACCACCTGCTCTGCAGTTATTCTGCCCCGTTCACCATCTATAGTTTTTACCTGCGCCCCGGAGTTAAATGCTATACCACCTCCTTCATATATATAAACGTGACTCAATTTATCGCAAATAATTTCATCACCTGGCTGGGTATGGCATTTAATTGCAATTTGATTGGTCATAGTTCCACTGGGACAAAAGAGACCGGCTTGCATTCCAAACATACCGGCAGTTAAAGATTCTAATTTATTTACACTGGGGTCTTCTCCAAAAACATCATCACCTACTTCTGCAGTAAACATTGCCTGAAGCATTTCGGGAGAGGGTTTGGTAAATGTGTCTGATCTGTAATCTATCATTATTTGAATTGCGATTAATGGGATTGATGGGACTGTTGAGATTAAAGCAGCGAAAATAAAACATTTAACCAGCATTATTAAGATAGAACATCTAAGCCTTTTAATTGCGGTTGATACTATACTTATTAACCCATACATCCTGGCTTCCCTTTTTAGATAACTATTTCTCTGAAAGCTATGAAATGCGGATTTTGCATCGTAAATTTGTATAATGATTCTAAAGATTGGTATTTATTAACTAATCTTTTGCAACATTCCCCCAACTACTCTGTCTAATAAAACGTTCGTTAATTAATTAATATATATATACATGAGGCAACTTAAAATTGCTACGCAGATCACAAACCGGGACTCACAAGCGGTTGAAAAATATCTGCAGGAAATTTCTAAAATTGGAATGATCACTCCGGAGGAGGAAACTATTTTAGCACAGAAAATTAAAATGGGCGACCAGAGAGCTTTAGAGCGTCTCACAACAGCCAACCTACGTTTCGTAGTTTCAGTTGCAAAACAGTACCAGCACCAGGGGTTATCATTAAGTGATCTTATCAACGAGGGTAACCTCGGCTTAATAAAAGCGGCACAACGCTTTGATGAAACTAAAGGTTTCAAATTTATTTCTTATGCTGTGTGGTGGATTCGCCAATCTATACTACAGGCGTTGGCAGAGCAGGGCAGATTAGTCCGCTTGCCACAAAACAAAATTGGCACGTACAATAAAGCAAACAAAGCCTACATGGCTTTTGAACAGGAACATGAAAGAGAGCCTTCTACCGAAGAACTTTCAGAAATTCTGGAAATGAGTGAAACAGAGATCAACAACATTTTCCAGAGCAACACCCGTCACACTTCATTGGATGCTCCCGTACACGAAGCAGAAGATGTTGCAATGGGTGATCTTTTAAAAGGCGCAGGTGAAACTGATGAAGATGTAATGCACGATTCATTGAAAAATGAAATTCGCCGTGTATTAAAATCTCTTAGCCCACGTGAAGCTGAAATTGTAAATGCATATTTTGGTTTAGATGGTGAAAATGGAACAACCATTGAGCAGATCGGACAGAAATATGATCTTACAAAAGAGCGCATTCGTCAGATTAAAGAGAGAGCTATTAAACGTTTACAAAAAGCAAGATACAGTGGTGCACTTAAAGCATATCTTGGTTAATCTTTTTAAAATACTATTTTTAAACCCTTCAAATTTTTGAGGGGTTTTTTTATGCAAAATGTATAGGCTAACTTTGAATACCTAATTTTTTATATTTCTCAGATGAGTAAGAAAATATCACTCGCCCTTGTTGATGATCATCAAATTGTTATTGACGGACTTTTATCTTTACTGGATGATTCACCTGAGTTTGAAATAGCTTTTTCAAGCACACAACCGCAGGAAGTTTTAGCATTGCTTGAAAATGCAAAAGTTGATGTTTTAATTACAGATGTAATGATGCCCGGACTTCCGGGAAATAAACTTGCAAAAGAAGTGCGGACAACTTTTCCGCATATTAAAATTCTTGCGCTTTCCATGAACAGTGATTCGGCCATGATTGATGAAATGATCAACGATGCAGATATTGCCGGGTATGTATTAAAAAACATTGATAAAAATGAACTGCAGCATGCCATAAACAAAATAGCGGGAGGTGGAATTTATTTTTCTGAAGAAGTTTTGAGTGAAATGATGAAATCGCAGGTGCGTAAAAAGGAAAATGAAGACGCCCATCTTACCAACAGGGAGAAACAAATTATACGTCTGATTGAAAAAGAATACAGTAATAAAACAATTGCTGCAGAGCTTTTTCTTAGCGAACGGACAGTTGAAACGCATCGCAAAAATATTTTTAGAAAAACAAAAACCAATAGCTTGATTGGGTTAATAAAATATGCTTATGAGCAAAAGCTTATCTAACCTTATCTTTTTTAATTAATAATATTATCTATTCTTGTTATGAGTGATACAGATTTGGAACATACAGAGTGCCTGATAATTGGCTCAGGGCCGGCAGGTTACACGGCGGCAATTTATGCAGCAAGGGCAAACCTGAAACCTGTTTTATATCAGGGTATACAACCCGGCGGACAACTTACTATCACAACCGAAGTTGAAAATTATCCGGGTTATCCGGATGGGATACAAGGACCGGAAATGATGGTGCATTTTGAAAAGCAGGCCTCCAGAATGGGAACCGATATTCGCTATGGGCTTGCCACTGATGTTGACCTAAGCGCTAAACCGTTTAAAGTACAAATTGATGAAGAGAAATGGATGACTGCCGATGCACTTATTTTAAGTACCGGAGCAAGTGCCAAATGGCTGGGGTTAGAAAGTGAGCAAAGATTAAATGGATATGGTGTTAGTGCTTGTGCGGTTTGTGATGGCTTTTTTTTTAAAGGAAAAGAAGTTGTAATTGTTGGCGCAGGTGATACTGCAGCTGAAGAAGCTTTGTATTTAAGTAAGATATGCAGCACTGTACACATGATGGTGCGTAAAGGAGAAATGCGTGCAAGTAAAATAATGCAGGAGAGAGTTTTGAAAACACCGAATATTAAAGTGTACTGGCATACCGAAGTGGAAGAAATTTTAGGTGAAAAAAAAGTTGATTCTGTGAGAATAAAAAATAACCAGACAGGAGAGAAGCAGGTACTGGAAGTGAGCGCTTATTTTGTTGCGATTGGACATACTCCTAATTCACAAATTTTTAAAGGCTGGCTGGATATGGATGAGAGCGGATATATTAAAACCATACCGGGAACCTCTAAAACAAATGTAGAAGGTGTATTTGCAGCTGGTGATCTACAGGATAAAATTTACCGGCAGGCTGTAACGGCTGCAGGCAGTGGTTGTATGGCAGCATTGGATGCAGAAAGATATTTAAGTGCCCTATAAACACCGCCCTATTTCCCGATAGCAATCGAGACTTATCCAACAGGGAGACTTGCGAACCCAAAATGAGCCGTTACTTGTTGTGTAGTTTTTAAAATTTAATTGTATGATATGCCACCAGAAATCCTAAACCCAAAAATTCAGAAATGATAACTGTTCATTTATATAACCTAAAATTTTACGGATATCATGGTGTACATGAGGAAGAAAAAATATTAGGAAATGAATATGAAATAAATCTCGATGTTCAGTTTCATGAGGAGCATGAAATGATAGATTCGATTTCTGAAACCATAGATTATACAAATCTTTATGAAATAATAAAACAAAGAATGACAGTACCGACGCAGTTGTTAGAAACAATTGTTATGGATATTGGCAATACTATTCATGATAGATACAATTACATACGTAGTATAAAAATTTCATTACAAAAAGTTCATCCTCCCATTACTGCCATGCAGGGCAGCGCCGGTGTTACCTGGCATAAAGAATTCTAAATCTTTTTTAAATATATTAATTACATGAAAAAATTTTTCTTTTCTTTAATTTATCTTTTATCCGCAGCAATT
>JBKJRY010000196.1:0-13093 GCA_046593045.1 Chitinophagaceae bacterium
CCTTACAGTTTTGCTCATCCACAAATTTTATAAAGAAGTCTTTTAATTTCATAGCTAATATATTTAGCTTGAAATTACTAATAATATTAGTTACTACCAAATTGCGGATAGTCATTAGTAATTCATAAATCGTTTTATCTCCATTAATTGTTTAATATGTCTGTCGTTTTATGCTTTAATGCCTTAGCAATTTTTCGAAGATTTATTACAGAAATATTCCTCTCGCCTCTTTCAACTGAGCCTATATAATTTCTATCAAGCTCACTTTCAAAAGCTAATTTTTCTTGTGATAAATCGGCTTCAATTCGAAGCTCTCTAATACGCTTCCCAATTTGTACTAAAAAGGCTTTTTCATCTTTTGTATATGTTGTACCCATTGATGTGAATTAGAATACAAAGTTGAATGATAGATGCAAATAAGTCTACGGACTATAAGTAGCGTTGTGGAATGGTAAATTTTAAACTTTTGGAGTTTTGTCTTGCTAATAATAGTTGTTGAGCTGATGTTTAAGATGAGGATGAATAGAATTGCGTCAGCAGGGGGCGGGTGGGTTGTGCTGTGGCATTTTTAGCTCTTGGCAAGGTTGGCTTTGTGTCGAGGTTTTGTGTGCCTTGCCATGTGCTAAAAAAAGCATTGGGTCGGGCGGCAAAATCAAGGGTATTTGTATAGTGTAGGATGCTTCTTTTAGGATGACAACGTTTTTATTTATGAATAACACGCAACTGCGGTTTTTGCAATGCCTTCATCTTCAATAACTATTTCCTTCGTTTTTTCAATTGCCAGTTGCGTCAATGCAATTGCTGTTCTAAAGTAATTATTTTGCTCAGCTGCTTTGGCAAGATTTGCTTTTAAAAACTTTGTTGAATGATCCCATTGAGCTAAGTGGTTACAAGGTGAGTGATGACGTTTTCATTTTTCTTTTAAAATGCGATATAGAAAAAATATAAGCTCATTCCAGGCTCCCGCATGTTATACCTTTTATATTGTTGCCGGTACAGATCTTCTACAAGGTGTACCCTCCGTTAACAACACAGGCCTGCACATTATAAAAGTTGAGGTATACGGTAACTTTTCCAGGAGGCCCGACCCGGGGTTATGATTTACATGAAGGAAATGATGGTGGGGCCGGGATGTATTGTTTTCTAAAATTCAATAACTGTTTTGCCGATGGTCGTTCCCGACTCCTGCATGTGATGTGCTTTTTTAAGATTTTCGACTGTAAATCCTTGCAGGGTAGTTGTCAAAGTTGTTTTTAATGTTCCGGCATCCAGCAAACCGGCTATTTCATCCAGGATTTTGTGCTGCCTGTCCATATCATTCGTAGTAAACATCGAACGGGTGTACATCAATTCCCAGGAAAAGGTCACGCTCTTGTTTTTAAGCAAATTCAGATTCAATGGTTTGCTGCTACCGGTAATGGATACAATATGTCCTTGTGGTTTTATGAGGTCAGCTGCTATTTCCCAATAGCCTTCTAAATCCACAAAATCCAAAATGTAATCTACCTCGCTATGACCTGTTTTTTCCAGTTCGGCTTTCAGGTTGCGGTGATTTACCACATAATCGGCGCCCAATTGTTTACACCAGTTTTGAGATTCCGGTCTTGATGCCGTAGCAATTACGGTAAGCCCGGCCACTTTTTTACCAATTTGTATAGCAATGGAGCCTACACCGCCGGCACCTGCCAATACCAGTACAGTTTTTCCTTTATCGGTTTCAGGATTTACCTTAATGCGGTCGAACAAGGATTCCCAGGCAGTCAGGCCCGTTAGTGGAATAGCTGCTGCTTCCGCGATAGTCAAATTTTTAGGTTTATGACCCACGATACGCTCATCAATAAGTTGGTACTCGGCATTGCTGCCACTTCGGGTAATGTCCCCTGCATAGTACACTTCGTCACCTGCTTTGAATCTTGAAGTTTTATCGCCTGCTGCTTCCACAGTTCCCACCGCATCCCATCCAATGATTTTGGGAGTATCAAGTATGGTATCCTTTGCCGCATTTTGCCTGATCTTAAAATCAACAGGGTTTACCGATATTGCCGATATTTTTACCAACAAATCGTATCCTGCAGGAGTTGGTTTTTCGGTTTCAAACTCTATAAAACTTTCTTTTTCGCTAATGGGTAATGATTGTTTAAATCCTATTGCTTTCATCATTCTCTATGTGTGTTTTTATTGTCTATTAAATATCGACACAAAATTACCCCATTATTCCCGTCCTTTTCGCGGTATCAAAATTGGTAATAATGAAGAGATTTTCTACATACTACGTTATGTAAAGTAAGGAGAGTTTTGCCTGTTTTTAATCCATGTATGCCCTGTGTGTTGTTGGTGATTCCTTTGCTTCAATTTTTACCAGAACGGTAAAGGAGTTTGTATTTTCTTCAGTAATGGTCTGCCAGTGTAAAAGAGTATTGTTATTCTTGTTGAACGAAAAAATTTAATATCGTGACCAGAAGGGATAACTTCACATCTGATATGGATCGATTACGAATACACATTTAACGCAAACGATTGATTGCGTACCCAAGGCATAATACCTATATTTTTGAAAGAGTGAGCCAAATAATTTCTGAATTACTGTAGCGGGCTTCTGCATTCAAGTCCTTTCATTTATTATAGAAGTCTTTTTAAAAGGACTTGAATATTAATGGTGCCTTAAGAGATGTTATTTATTTCCGGCCTGTAAAAATGTTGTAAAATCTTTTTTAATTAACAGTAATGCGCAAATATTTTCTTGTAATTTTTTTGCTGGTATTGGTCTTAGCCCTTTCGCAATGCAAACATGGTTTGCCTGCAGGTGATCCCGGTAATGGCGGCCTTATGCTACCAGGCGGCTTTGACGCCATTGTTGTAGTTGACAGCCTTGGCAGTGCAAGACATATCGCTGTAAATGACAATGGTGATATCTATGTAAAACTTAGAAATTCATATCCGGATGGAAGTAATGTTGCGATGCGTGATGAGAACAATGATGGTAAGGCAGATATTATTAAAAAGTTCGGAGTCTATTCCGATCCTTCCAATTATGGAACCGCCATGCGTATTAGTAACGGCTATTTATATTACAGCTCCACCGGAAGCATTTACCGGTGTAAGTTAGTGCCCGGGCAGCTATTGCCCGATACGGCTGTTGAAACCATTTTTACAGATGATTATTTGCACGATACTTATGGTTACCAACATACGGCAAAGGCTATAGGATTTGATGATAAAGGAATGATGTATGTCGGGATTGGTTCACCATCTGATGTGTGCCAGGTGTTCGACAGGATTCCCGAGTCACCGGGACAAGACCCTTGCCCGCAACTGGCAGAACATGCAGGTCTCTGGAAATTTGATCCCAACAAGCAAAACCAAACTATTAAAGACGGGAAGCGATTTGCTACAGGCATACGAAGTATTGTAGCCATTAACTTGAATACGGAGGATAAACACATGTACATAGTGCAGCATGGAAGAGATGATCTGCACCGGACATGGCCCGATAAATATACACGCCGGGAAAGTGTGCTGCTGCCTGCGGAGGAATTTTTAAAACTAGAGGAAGGCAGCGATGCAGGCTGGCCGTATTATTACTACGACCAGGTAAAGGGAAAAAAATTATTGAATCCTGAATATGGAGGCGATGGAACGAAGGAAGGGAATGGCGCAAAATATTTACAACCGCTGATTGGCTTCCCCGGGCATTTTGCCCCCAATGATTTATTGTTCTACACTGGCGACCAGTTTCCGGACAGGTATAAAAATGGCGCCTTCATTGCATTTCACGGATCTACCATACGTTCACCGTATTCGCAAGCGGGGTATATTGTTGCTTTCGTTCCTTTTAAAAACGGGGCGCCTTCCGGCCCATGGGAAGTTTTTGCAGATGGTTTTGCCGGAAAGGATACGATTGTAAATACCACTGATGCCGCAGGAAGGCCGATAGGGCTGGCGCAAGGTCCCGATGGTTCTTTGTACATTACAGAATCAGTAAAGGGAAAAGTGTGGCGGGTAATGTATAAAGGAGATAAATCAACATTCGGCGATGCCAATCTCGCCGCTATGGCAAAAAGAAAAACAACAAGCGCTCATATAAAAGATCCTGATGAATTTGCGGATAATCTTGAAAAGAGAGCTGCTGTTGGTGGTGAGCAAGTGTATAATATTTATTGTATTGCCTGTCACCAGGGGGATGGCAAAGGCGATGGGAGCAGGTTTCCGCCGCTCAGTAATTCCGAATGGGTAACAGGTGATAAAAAAAGATTAATAGGGGTATTGCTCAACGGGCTGGAAAAACCGATTACGGTAAATGGAAAAAAATATAATAACCTGATGCCCTCGCATAGTTTTTTAACGGATGATCAACTCGCATTGGTCCTAACATATATCAGGCAAAATTTCGGTAATCAATCCGGTGAAGTTTCACCGGCTGAAGTCGCTGGGGAACGCAAAACGCCAGTCGCAAATAGTCATTAAATACACTACAAATGAAAATTTTATCAGCCATCATTTTAATAACTGCTCTTTCCTGCAATACGCCCATGCATGCGCAAAACAATAAAGTGGATGTCGAGGCGCATTTAAAAGAGCTCGGTATTACATTAATAAAGCCGTCTGCTCCTGTTGCGAATTATGTAAAAGCAGTGCGTGTGGGAAATATGCTGTACCTCAGCGGACATGGCCCCGACAAACCTGAAGGCGGCCTCGTAATTGGGAAAGTGGGCGTTGACCTTACACTTGGACAGGCCAAGGACGCGGCCCGGTTGGTTGGCATATCGTTGCTCTCAACCATTAAAGCAGAGATAGGCGATTTGAATAAAGTAAAACGCATAGTAAAAGTATTGGGCATGGTGAACGCCATACCAACATTTGATAAGCAGCCACAGGTAATTAATGGATTTTCGGACCTGATGGTTGAAGTGTTTGGGGAAAACGGGAAGCATGCAAGATCAGCGGTAGGTGTTGGTTCTTTGCCTTCAAATATTCCTGTAGAGATTGAGATGATCGTGGAGCTGAAAGAGTAAGTGAAAGGGCAAAGGAGGCAAAAGGCAAAAGGAGGCAAAGGAGGCAAAAGGCAAAAGAGACAAAAAGCAAAGAAGCAACAGTCAAAAGTAAAAAAGACGGCCTGTTGTTAAAGATGATGGGACAGCGGTACGGCCGGGGATTTAGCTCCGTCGAAACTTTTGATGGGTAGGATTAAAAAGCGAAGATCACGAAACGTTCCGAAGAAAGAATGGTGCGATGGTAGTTGGATCGTTTACACATGAAGTTTGCCTATGGCACAAGTAACTGGTGGCCTGGTTTCAAATATTAAATTTTATACGCCTTAAAATATTTAACATGAAACGGAGAAATATATTAAAGGGTCTTACGATGCTTCCATTTGCAGGAACATTATTCCCATTTAAATCACTTGTTGCAGCGCCTTTAGGCGAACCGGGACTACTCTCTGGAACCACAAAATTATTTGGCGATGCCGGTGAACTGGAGATAGGGCCAAACATTTTTCAGTCGATCGGCGTGGAGCCTATCATCAATTGTCGTGGCACATTCACTATCATTGGCGGCTCCATTGAAAAGCCGCAGGTACGTGCGGCCATGGAGGCAGCGTCCAAAGATTTCGTGCAATACGATGAGCTCGCAGATGGAATAGGGCAGCGACTTGCAGATATTACAGGTGCTGAATGGGGAATGGTTTCGTCTGGCTGTGCAGGAGGGATGAAACATGTAACTGCGGCTTGCGTTACAGGCGGCAATCCCGAGAAGCTGATTCGTATTCCTGACCTTACAGGCTTTGATAAAACAGAGGTGATCATACCAACATCATCAAGAAATGTTTATGATCATGCTATCCGGAATGTTGGGGTTAAAATAATTGAGGTTACTACCCCTGAAGAATTAGAAAACGCATTGAACACGCATACTGCCATGATCTATTTAATGGCATTTGATGAATCGCAGCCGGGACAGCCATTATCGCTGGAAACTATAGTTAAAATTGCGAAGCCGCATAAAGTACCTGTGTTGGTGGATGCAGCAGCGGAAGTGCTTACTATCCCGAATGTCCATTTGCAAAGAGGTGCAGATGTAGTGGTATATAGCGGCGGCAAAGCCATTTGCGGGCCACAATGCGCGGGGCTTGTGCTTGGGAGAAAAGATATTTTAATGTCCGCATGGCAGGCAAGCTCTCCGCATCATGGCCCTGGGCGTGATAATAAAGTAGGACGTGAAGAAATGATCGGCATGTTGGCAGCAGTAGAAACATGGGTGAAAAGAAATCATGAGCAGGAATGGAAAATATGGATGTCCTATCTAAATACTATTGCTAAAAAAGTTTCGACAATTGAAGGAGTTACCACTTCGATATTTGAGCCGACTGAACTTTCTAACAGATCCCCGGTGCTTAATATTTTTTGGGATCCTAAACAATTCAATATAACGGGTGAAGAAATTGCGGAAGAACTGGGAAGAAATAAACCACGTGTTGCAATTGGAGCAGAAACCAAGAATGGAAAAACTTCTGTAAATATAACATCAGGCCAAATGCAGCCCGGTAATGACAAGGTGGTAGCTGCAAGAATGCATGAAGTGCTTTCAAGAAAACACGATCCCAAGCCTGATACATTAGCGGCACCTGCTGCAAATATTTCAGGTCGGTGGGATGCTGATATTGAATTTTTCAGCAGCAATAGCAAGCATACTTTGTACCTGGAGCAAGACGGTAATTGGATAGCGGGGTCGCATAAGGGAGAATTTACCGTGAGAGATATGAGTGGCACAATAGAAGGAAATACTGTTAAACTCAGGAGTGTTGACCGGCATCCCGGTGATTCCATTACCTTTATTTTTTCAGGTGAATTATCGGGAGATGAAATAAAAGGTTCTATTTATATGGGTGAATACCAAACGGCAAATTTTACAGCGAAAAGAAATAATACAAAGAGTCCGCATCAAAAAATTGTAGTGCCCGGAGGGCCTCCGTTAGCAACATGATGTTAATCTGTTAGTGAATTTATTTGTATGCCTCAGAGAGGCAAAATGTTGGTAAGAAAAAAGATGACTATTTTCAATAAAGCTCCTTAGGAGCGGTATTAATTAAAATTTCGTTCCTATGGAACTTTGGGTGCTTTCTAATTTTAATAGCTACCAATGTTTCGGTTCTACGAACCTTAGTGTGCCTCAGAGAGGCAAAATTATTGGTAAAAAACATGGTTATTATCGATAAAGCTGCGTAGGAGCGGTATTAATTAAAATGTCGTTCCTACGGAACTTTGGGTGCTTTCTAATTTTGATAGCTACCAATATTTCGGTTCTACGAACCTTTGTATGCCTCAGAGAGGCAAAATATTGGTAGAAAAAAGCATGGTTATTTTCTATGAAGCTCCTTAGGAGCGGTATTAATTAAAATGTCGTTCCTACGGAACCTTGGTGCTTTCTAATTTTGATAGCTGCCAATATTTCGGTTCTACGAACCTTAAGAAGTAAGTGAAACGGATAACACCGCTGGCGGTTATTTTTTTATTTTTAGCTAACTCATAATATTAAAACATTTTGAATGGTACATCAACATTATAAGTCAACTCCTCATTTTTGGACTAAGATTCTACCGGTAATATTAATGTTGCTCAGTTCTTTTGCAGCTTCCTCTTTACATGCACAGCAAATAGACCTGCTCCTGAAAGGTGGCCACGTAATCGATCCTAAAAATAAAATTGACGGACTAATGGACGTGGCCATTACCGATGGAAAAATTTCAGCGGTTGCAAAAGACATACCCGCAAAGAATGCCAAAAAAATAATTGACGTTACCGGATTGTATGTAACTCCGGGGATTATAGATATGCATGTACATGCTTTCAATGGAACGGATGTCGATGCATACATAGCAAACGGTCTGACCGCCCTTCCCCCGGATGGATTCACATTCAGGGCGGGTGTCACAACCGTTGTTGATGCAGGTTCATCGGGCTGGAGAAATTTCCCGCAGTTTAAAAAACAAACTATTGACAAAGCACAAACGAGAGTACTGGCACTTTTAAATATTGTAGGTAATGGAATGGTGAGCCGTTTTATGGAACAGGATGTAAGCGACATGAATCCTCAGCAAACTGCTTACATGATCACAAAGCTGTATCCTGATATTTTGGTGGGTATTAAATCTGCTCATTTCTGGGGCGACTTTACGCAGGTTGATAAAGCAGTGGAAGCCGGCAAGCTGGCGAACGTTCCCGTGATGGTTGATTTTGGCGAACATCATCCACCCAATTCTATCGAAGAGTTGTTTATGAAACACCTTCGGCCGGGAGATATGTTCACGCACACTTTTGCTTATGGCCCTAAAGACAGGGAAACCGTTGTTGATGAAAATGGGAAGGTGAAACCTTTTATTTTCGAAGCTCAAAAAAGAGGGATCATTTTTGACGTGGGTCATGGTGGGGGCGCTTTCTCCTGGCGGCAGGCTGTGCCTTCTTTTCAGCAAGGCTTTTATCCCAATGTGATTAGCACGGATCTGCATGCTGAAAGTATGAATGGAGGCATGAAGGATATGAGCAATGTGATGTCAAAGTTTCTCGCCATGGGTATGAGCCTGCAGGATGTGATTCTAAGAGCGACCTGGAATCCGGCAAACGTTATTCATAGAACAGATCTCGGGAGTTTAAGTGTGGGCTCGGATGCAGATGTTGCGGTGTTCAATGTTAGAAAAGGCGACTTTGGATTCCTTGATATCCGCAATACCAGGCTCAAAGCGACACAGAAACTGGAAGCTGAATTAACAATACGTGGCGGCAAGATTGTATGGAACCTTAATGGTATCGGCGCACCGGCATGGGAAGAAGAATTACAAAAAACCAAATGACTTCTATTTCAAAATATTTCCATTCTTATATAAAGCTAACTGGCTGGATAAGCCGAAGTTTAATACTATTCCTTTGTATTTTTTTATTTCTTGAAAATAGTTCTCTTTATGCGCAGAGGCCATATGATCTTTTAATAAAAAATGGGCATGTGATTGATCCTAAAAATCATTTGAATGCGCTAATGGACGTTGCGGTCGCTGACGGTAAAATTGCAAAAGTTGCCAAACATATTGATTCTGCACAATCAAAAAAAACAATTGACGCCAAGGGGTTGTATGTTGTTCCCGGCCTGGTAGATATTCATACTCATGTATTTGTTGGAAGCAAGGCTGATCAGTTCGCTGACGGCATCAACAGTGTTTCTCCTGATGATTTTACTTTCAAATCCGGTGTTACAACGGTGGTAGACGCAGGTACTTCCGGCTGGCGGAATTTCCCCGTTTTTAAAGAACAGGTAATTGATAAATCCCAGACACGCATCCTTGCCTTCCTGAATATAGTTGCTGATGGCATGAATGGAAAGACCTACCAGGAAAACATCAGTGATATGAATGTTGATTCTGCTGTTTCTGTTATTGAGAAATATAGAGACATTGTCGTAGGTGTTAAGATTGGTCATTATGAAGGCAATGACTGGACACCCTTTGAAAGAGCATTAAAAGCAGGTGAGCAAACTGGTGTGCCGCTGTTTGTTGAGTGTCATCTTCCTCAATTCAGTTTGGAAGATCAGTTAAATAAAATGCGCCCCGGTGATATCATTACACATTCGTTTGAACAAATTGAAGAACGAATGCCGGTAATTGATGAACATCAGAAACTTCGCCCTTTTGTTATTGCTGCGCAAAAAAAAGGAGTGCTGTTCGATGTTGGTCATGGTGGTGCAGGCTTCTGGTTTAGCCAGGCTATTCCTGCATTTAAACAAGGGCTCGTGCCGAATTCCTTTGGTACTGACCTGCATCGGTTCAGTATGAATGCGGGCATGAAAAGCATGTTGAATGTAATGTCAAAATATATGGCTATTGGTATGAGTTTGGAAGATGTTATTACACATGCTACGTGGAATCCTGCATTGTCAATTAAACGAGAAGATCTGGGGAATCTAACCGTTGGCTCGGTGGCCGATATTTCGGTGCTGAAACTAATGAGTGGAAAGTTTGGCTTTGTGGATGCCGCAGGCTACAGGCTTGATGGTAATAAAAAACTGGAAGCAGAACTCACCATCCGCGCAGGAAAAATAGTTTGGGATCTCAATGGGCTTTCTGCCAAACCATGGAAGCCGTAGTTATAGGATTTTTTAATTCACTTTAAAGAGTAACCTCCTTGAATTTTATGCTTCAAAGAAAAAGAGGAACGAGAAACATTATAAACTTTTTTTTATTACTCGTTGCGGCAAGTGCTATAAAATGTAATACAGGCAATGAATTGCCAAAAGGAGATCCTGGGAATGGAGGATTGTTTTTGCCTGGTAATTTTGAGGCAGTTGTTGTTGCGGATAGTATTGGCCCCGCTCGTCACATTGCCATAAATGATAACGGGGACATTTATGTGAAGCTAAGTTATTCGAAAAAAGGAGCCGGTGGAAATGTAGCTTTGAGAGATTTGAATAACGATGGCAAAGCTGATTCCATAGTTCGTTTTGGGGACTATGATAATAAAGGCAGTATGTCAAATTGTATGAGAATACATAATGGCTATTTATATTATGCATCTGAACTGATGGTGTATAGAAATAAACTTACGCCGGGGAAGTTAATTCCTGAAAGCCCCACGGAAGTAGTTCTTACAGAAGAATATTCCCTGGGATCGCATTGGCATATTACAAAACCCATTGCTTTCGATGATAAAGGGCATATGTATGTTCCCTTTGGTGCCCCTTCCAATGCGTGCCAGGACTTGTTAAGAACCCCGGGAGGTACTCCGGGATTTGCAGGGATTGATCCTTGCCCTGAATTGGAACATTATGCAGGCATCTGGGAATTTGATGCGAATAAAACCGGTTTGAAACAAAATGATGGAAGGAAGTTCGCCACCGGCATAAGAAGCGTTGTCGCCATGGATTGGAATAAGGATGATAAAAATCTATACATAGTAATGCATGGTAGAGACGACCTGCATATGCTGTGGCCCGGCATGTTTACGCAATGGCAAAGTGCTGTCTTGCCTTCAGAAGAATTTCTTCGCGTGAATGATGGAAATAATTTTGGATGGCCTTACAGTTATTACGACCAGTTTCAAAAGAAAAATGTGATGGCTCCTGAATATGGGGGAGATGGAAAAATGCCTGCCAGGGATAGTTCTGTTCAATTACCGGTTATGGGTTTCCCAGGCCATTGGGCGCCAAATGATTTGTTGTTTTATGAAGGGGACCAGTTTCCGGAACATTATAAACATGGTGCATTCATCGCATTTCATGGTTCTACTAACAGGGCGCCTTACCCGCAGGCTGGCTATTTCGTTTGTTTTGTTCCATTCAAAGATGGTCAGCCTTCAGGGGATTTGGAAGTGTTTGCAGATGGTTTTGCCGGGGTGGACCCAATTGAAAATACAAGTGATGCGAAATACAGGCCCATGGGCCTGGCAATGGGACCAGATGGTTCTTTATATATAACCGATTCGAAAAAAGGGAAAATATGGCGGATTATGTACAAAGGTGATAAAGACAAATTTGGCGTTGCCGAATTAGCGGCCATGGAAAAAAGAAAAGGAAACTCAAACATCCGTACACCTGATCAGGTGAATGATAATATATATAAAGACAAAGGCTTGCCCGGCACACAGGTATTTAATACCTATTGCATATCTTGCCATCAACATAATGGCAAAGGAGATGGCAGCCGCTTTCCAACCGTTGCAAATTCCGATTGGGTGAATGGTGATAAGAAGAGACTGATAAGTGCTGTGCTAAATGGAATAAATGGGCCTATCGAAGTGAATGGTAAATCATACAACAGCCCAATGCCGCAACACAGTTTTTTAAAAGATGAAGAAATTGCACAGGTATTAACTTACATCAGGAAACACTTCAATAACAATCCTGATAGTATAACCAGCAAGGAGGTTTCGGCCATTCGAAAAAAATAGAAGAGTGGCTCCATTAACCTCGGCTGCTTTATAAATGTGTACTTAGTTTTCTTAAGCATTAAAATAAAAATCACAAAATAAAAATCATGAAAAAAATCCAATACTCACTTTTACTCTTATTCATTTTTTGCGGCGTTATTGTTTCCGCTCAATCTTATGATATTGTAATTAAGGGCGGACATGTTATTGATCCCAAAAATAATATTGACGCGATAATGGATGTTGCTATAAAAGATGGAAAAATTATTGCGATGTCAAAAAGTATTGATGGAAAACAGGCAGCCCAGGTTGTGAATGCAAAAGACCTGTATGTTACCCCGGGACTTATTGATTTGCATACGCATGTTTTCTTTGGTACAGAGCCTGATCATTACCTGAGCAATGGATTGGTGGCATTGCCACCGGATGGTTTCACCTTTCGCGTAGGCGTTACTACAGTTGCGGATGCCGGAGGTGCCGGCTGGAAATCTTTCCCATTATTCAAAAAGAATGTTATCGATAATTCCGAAACGCGGGTGCTTTCGTTTCTGAATATCGTTGGAGAAGGAATGAGGGGAGGGGTTTACGAACAGGACCCGGGCGACATGAATCCAAAAATGAGCGCAATGGTAGCCCGGCAATACAAGGATTATATTGTCGGGGTCAAAGTGGCACATTATGAAGGTGCTGACTGGACCCCTGTCGACCGCGCAGTTGAGGCCGGAAAACAGGCAGGCATTCCCGTTATGGTTGACTTCGGCGGTGCTAACCCACCATTATCTATAGAAGAGTTGTACATGAAACACCTCAGGCCGGGAGATATTTATACCCACACTTACACTTTACTGGATGGAAATGTAAGGGAAACGGTTGTTGATGAGGCCACGCATAAAGTGAAGCCATTTATATGGGATGCCAGGAAACGCGGAATTATTTTCGATGTGGGCTATGGCGGCGCCAGCTTTAATTTTTCACAGGCGATTCCCGCAATAAAAGCAGGGTTCTATCCTAACACCATTAGCACAGACCTGCATACAGGAAGTATGAATGCATCTATGAAAAACGAACTCGATATTATGTCAAAGTTTTTGCTGATGGGCATGCCGTTGAATGAAGTGATCAAGGCAAGTACCTGGAGCCCTGCGCAGGTTATCCATCGCGAAGAGCTGGGTAATATTTCTGTTGGG
>JBKJRY010000273.1:0-2867 GCA_046593045.1 Chitinophagaceae bacterium
GCGGATTTATAAAACTGAATAATTAATTATGAGTTGGAAATTCAATACAAACTATCCTTCCATAGAAGACCTGCAAAAAAAAGCGGCAAAAAAGATTCTAAAATTTGCATTGGAGTATCTGGATGGTGGCTGCAATGAAGATGTAAATCTTTATAAAAATACAAGTGAGTTAAGGGAAGTAGAACTGATACCTTATTACCTAAGGCAATACGCAAACGTTGACCTGAAAACAGAAATGTTGCGAAAAAACAAATGATTTTAGCATACATATTGTTTTGTGAATTAAGAATTAAAAACCAGGAATCAGGAATTAAAAAAATTAACAGATATGAAACTAATCAGATTCGGCGAAGCCGGTAAAGAAAAACCAGGAATTATTTTAAATGAAAAATGGTATGATGTGTCTTCTTTTGTAAAAGATTATGATGAAGCATTTTTTGAAAATAACGGACTCGATAATTTAAAAGAAAAGTTAAGCAGTAATCCTGAATTGCCTGAAGTACCTGCGAATACAAGGCTTGGTTCAGTAGTTGCAAGGCCATCAAAAATAATTTGTATTGGTTTAAATTTTATGGACCATGCAAAAGAAACCGGGGCAGCTATTCCCGAAGAGCCTATTATCTTTTTTAAATCAACCACTGCGCTGTGTGGCCCTAACGATGATTTAATAATACCAAAAAACAGCACAAAAACCGACTGGGAAGTAGAGCTGGCGTTTGTAATTAGCAAGAAAGCAAGTTACGTGGAAGAAAGCGATGCAATGAATTACGTAGCAGGTTATTGTTTACATAACGATTACAGTGAAAGAGCCTTTCAATTGGAAATGGGTGGGCAATGGGTAAAAGGAAAAAGCTGTGATAGCTTTGCCCCGCTTGGCCCCTGGCTGGCTACAACAGATGAAATTTCTGATGTAAATAATTTAAAGATGTGGCTCACCGTAAATGGTAAAACATTTCAAAACAGCAACACATCTAATTTAATTTTTAAAATCCCCTTCATCGTTCATTACCTTAGCCAGTTTATGACCTTGCTACCGGGTGATGTTATCAGCACGGGTACACCGCCCGGTGTTGGCCTTGGTATTAAACCCAACCCTATTTATGTACAGCCGGGATATATAATTGAACTGGGAATTGAAGGATTGGGAACCAGCAGACAAACTGCTAAAGCTTACAAATAAAAAAAGCCATGAAAAGATATTGTCTTGCCTTAGATTTAAAAGATAATGAAGCATTGATTGCCGAATATGAAAAAATGCACCGGGAGGTTTGGCCTGAAATTATCAGTAGCATAAGAAATGCTGCTATTGATAACTTGGAAATTTACCGCACAGACAATCGCCTTTTTATGATACTGGAAGCTGATGATAGTTTTAGTTTTGAAAGAAAGGCTGACATGGATGCAGCAAATGAAACTGTGCAAAAATGGGAAGAGCTGATGTGGAAATACCAACAGGCTTTACCAAAAGCAAAGCCGGGAGAAAAATGGATGAAGATGGATAAAATTTTCAGCCTATAAAATTTTGTAATGAAAATTGATGCACATGTTCATTTCTGGAATTACAATCCCGTTCGGGATAACTGGATGGAAGGTATGGGTATTTTGCACAAGAATTATTTACCCGAGATATTATTACCCACACTTGTACATGCAGGCGTAGCGGGCTGCGTAGCCGTACAGGCAGATCAAAGTGAAAATGAAACTTTATTTTTAAAGTCGCTGGCTGATGCTCATCCTTTTATTAAAGGCGTGGTGGGTTGGGTTGATTTATTAAATGAAAATGTTGAAGAGCGTCTTGAATATTTTTCGCAATTCCCCGTCTTTAAAGGCTTCAGGCATATTGCGCAAGGAGAGCCGGAAGGTTTTTTGTTACAAGAAAATTTCATCCGTGGTATAAAAGCTTTAGCAAAATATAATTTCACTTATGATGTATTAGTTTATCATCATCAATTAAATGATGTACTGAAGTTAGTTCAACAATTCCCTGAACAACGTTTTGTTATTGATCATTGTGCAAAGCCGGATATTAAAAATAGAAACCTGGTTTCCTGGACTAAACAAATGCAAGAAATTGCACTGTTGCCAAATGTGCATTGCAAAATTTCTGGCTTACTAACCGAAACAAACTGGAAGCAGTGGAAACCCGAAGATTTTTATCCATACCTTGATGCGGTATTTAATGCTTTTGGAATAGATAGGTTATTATTTGGCAGCGACTGGCCCGTGCTATTGCTAAGCGGAGAATACAATGAGTGGAAAGAATTATTAATAGCTTACATGAATAGTTTTTCAGTCGAAGAAAAAGATGCAGTATTTGGTTTGAATGTTGCTAAATTTTATAATTTACAATAATGGATTTACAACTAAAAGACAAAGTTATAATTGTAACTGGCGGTGCCTTGGGCATTGGCGCAGGAATTGTAAACGTTTTGGCAAATGAAGATGCCATACCGGTTATTGTTGGCCGCACTTTAACCGATAATATTAAATTGGTTGAAGCACTAAAAACTAAAGGCAAGCATGCGTTTCAGGTGGTGGCGGAGCTGACCGATCCTGAACAATGTGAAGTAGCCGTAAAATCCATTGTAGAAAAATTTGGCAGAATTGATGGCCTTGTAAATAACGCCGGTGTAAACGATGGCGTAGGTTTGGAAAAAGGGAATTATGAAAATTTCATGGCATCGCTACATAAAAATCTGGTGCATTATTATTTAATGGCACATCATGCACTGCCCTGGCTAAAGCAAAGCAAAGGTGCTATTGTAAATATCAGTTCAAAAACGGCGGAAACCGGTCAGGGAAACACTTCTGCTTATGCTGCATCCAACGGCGGTCGTAATGCACTTACCAGGGAATGGGCCGTTGAA
>JBKJRY010000356.1:0-9737 GCA_046593045.1 Chitinophagaceae bacterium
ACCCGGTATTGGTTACGACTTCTTGGTAAAAGCAGATTGATAAATCTTGATTACTCTAACCATCTTGACTCAGTTGAACATATTATTAATATTCTAACCAAAATTGTAAAATCAGCACAAGAATCAATGATAAGTGGTTAAGGAAATTGTTTCATTTCTTCCATTCAACATTTATCATTCAACATTTAAAATAAATTTAAAAAGCCCATCGACTTATGGCAAACCTTCAATCAAACTTTCTCGGCATTAAATCTCCTAACCCATACTGGCTGGCGAGTGCGCCCCCTACTGATAAAAAAATAAATGTATTGCGTGCGTTTAAAGCAGGGTGGGGAGGTGTTGTATGGAAGACCTTAGGTACCCAGATTAAAAATGTTTCTTCGAGATATTCTGCTGTCAATTTTAATGGTGAGAGAGTGATGGGGTTTAATAATATCGAGCTGATAAGTGATCGCCCTCTCAACCTTAATTTAAAGGAAATTAAAGAAGTTCTAAAAGAATTTCCAGATCGTGCAATGGTAGTCTCTTTGATGGCCGATAATAATAAACAAAGCTGGCATGAACTTATTAAAAAAGTAGAAGACACAGGAGCTCATGGTCTCGAACTAAATTTTGGTTGCCCACATGGGATGACGGAAAGAGGCATGGGCGCGGCTGTTGGACAGGATCCGGAAATTGCCAGGATGGTCGTTGAATGGGTAATGGAAGTGGCAAATATTCCGGTGGTTACAAAACTCACGCCTAATGTCCATTCTGTAGTTCCAGCCGGGAAGGCTTGTGTTGAAGCTGGCACGAATGCACTTTCTCTAATCAATACCATTCAGTCCGTCACCGGAATTGATCTCGATACATTTGTTCCCAATCCCTACGTAGCGGGTAAAAGTGTATTTGGTGGTTACTGCGGTCCGGCAGTAAAACCAATCGCATTAAAATTCCTGGCAACCATCAGCCAGGATGAGACGACTAACAAAGTTCCCATTTCGGGTATCGGAGGCGTTAGTACGTGGAAAGATGCGACGGAATTCATGTTGCTCGGTGCAAGCAACATACAGGTTTGTACTGCTGCAATGAAACATGGCTTTAGAATCATTGAAGATCTTTGTGAAGGCCTCAATAACTGGATGGATGAAAAAGGATTTGCGACCATTTATGATTTTATTGGCAAATCAATTCCCGCGCTTACTCATTGGGAGGATCTCGATATCAACTATCACCATGTCGCGCATATCAACCAGGATAAATGTATTCATTGCGGGCTTTGTTACATTGCTTGTGAAGATGCAGCCCACCAGGCAATAAGCCTTACTCACGGCGATCCATACAATGCCTATGCGATTAAAGAACCCGAATGTGTAGGCTGTAATCTATGCCAACTTATATGTCCTGTTACCGATTGTATTACAATGGTGGAGCACCGTGTAGCTCCTGAATACCTTAACTGGAAAGAGTTCCAGGCAAGAGGCCTTCCGTTGAATGACCACTGATTACATTATTGTACTTGGTCAAAGGTTACTTTCTTTTTTTTGACTTCGCCGCTAAGTTTGAAAATAAAAAAACATAGAGTAAGTAAGCTTGCGATGATAATATCTTAAAGTAGACTCTCAAGATATAAGACATTTTAATCTTTCAATAACTAGTAGTTTTAAACAATTAGAGGAGGAACAGGTGCAGAAACGAGAGATTCTTGAGAAAAAATACAGGAGAGAACTTTATTCGTAAGCCCTTTCATGCTGATTCTGTAAATACGATATTGTGTTGAGTTAGAAATTCTTTAATCTTATTTACATGAATACATATACCCACATGCAAAAATGGATAATTTGAAATTTTGCTTTTTTTACCATCATGTATGATCTCTTTTTCCTTTATGTCAAATCCTAAATGGAGATGATTTGTAGCCGACTGCATTCCATAAACATTTCCATTCACATCAAATAGCGGTCCACCGCTTTGGCCACGAAGTCCCGGCGTGCTAATTTCAATACCAACTATTCCTCCGCCTCCGGGATCGCCGACAAACCTTGTTACTATTCCGTCAATAGGGAATGAAGGCGAATTTGGGTTATTAGTATTAGTCCATTCTATGTCATCAGTATTGGCGTTGTGTCTGAAATTATTGAATTCCGGGAATGGAAAACCTATCCTGCATAAATACTTGCCCTGCCTGATCGCCTGGCCATCTTTGATAAACGTAGCATGCGATGTGTAAAATATTTCATTGAAACCTTTGAATTCGAGGATTGCCAAATCCAGGGTAGGATGTGAATGACAATCAATTTTTTCAATTTTATCGAAAGAGTTTAGAAAGTTATGTTTGAGTTGAACTGTCGTCTCTTTATTGTATTTGTATTTGGCCTCAAGCCCCTGTAAATGCCGTCGGTACTTATTGTCTTTATTTACTTTATCTCTTTCTGTTTTAAATTTTATAAAATTTAGATTAAGATTGTCAGCGGCAGATATTAGATCCAGAACATGTTTACCGGTAATTGCAACACCTGCATTATTCACAAAAAAAAATGTTGAAGTGCCCGGTGTTATTAGTCCGCCATAGGTTCTTGAAATACTGTGAAGAGGCCTTGTATAATTTAATACTTTCTCGATGGCCGACTCAAACATATAATTATTAGATTAGAGTGAAATTTGTGCAAAAAAACCTGTAATAAGCATCCTAAAATAGGGTATTAGGCATAGCCTTCCAAATCATCGATAATAACAGCCTGGCTGGATGTTGAAATCTTAAAATAAAGTTTCTTATTGCCATTCAACATTTATTCTTCAAAAGAATACAAAACAGCTTTGTATCGGATAACAGTAAAATGGAGGAAGGGATTGCTCGATATTATCAATGGATTTATTAAATAAAATTGCAGCGGCTGGGTTTCTGATGTAAAATATTGTTTTTTAGGATCCAATTTAGGTTATTAAATAGGCTTACCCATTGCTGTAAACAATTCTTTGAATAAATTGCTTTTATGAAAAAAATATTCTTCTGCAGTTTAGTTATAATTTGTATCATGAACAGCATCCGAGCCCAGGAAACGATTTCTTTGTATGAAGATATTGTTCCAAACAGTAAACCTTACACTATAAAAGAAAAATGCGAACCGCAGGCCAATGGAGATACAATTGTAAGTCTTATATCTCAACCTACACTTACGATCTTTTTACCTGAGGCGGCAAAAGCTAACGGAACTGCCGTTGTTATTTGCCCGGGTGGTGGTTACTCGGTCAATTCAATAGTTAAAGAAGGATATGAAATTGCAAGGAAATTCAACGAATTTGGAATTGCTGCATTTGTATTAAAATATCGCATCCCCAATGATAAGGCAATGATGGATAAAACCATCGCACCACTGCAGGATGCGCAGCGCGCCATTCAACTTGTTCGTACGCACGCCGGGGAATGGAATATTGATCCGGCTAAATTGGGTATCATGGGTTTTTCAGCAGGAGGACACCTTGCTTCAACAGCGGCTACACATTTTCAAAAGAGCTATATTGAAAACAAAGGCAACATCAATCTTCGTCCTGATTTTTCTATTTTCATTTATCCCGTTATCAGTTTCCAGGATAGTATCGGCCATATTGGTTCGAGGGATCAACTCATCGGAAAAAATCCGGGTAAGCAATTATTGAATTCTTTTTCTAACGATCTCCAGGTAAATGCAAATACTCCTCCAACTTTCCTTGTCCATGCAGGTGATGATGATGGTGTATCCGTTATGAATAGTATTGCGTTTTACGAGGCACTGCATAAATTTAAGATTCCCGCGGAAATGCATATTTACAAAAGTGGCGGCCATGGATTTGGCTTACACAATCCTACCACAAAAGATGAATGGATGGAAAGTTGTAAACACTGGATGGAAAGTATGGGATTCATTAGTGAATAATTAGATGTACCAACAATGCACACTTTTTTGAAAAACATAAAAGATCAAAACTGTGGATGCAATCGGAGAGGAGATTACATTATGGTGCGAATAATATTAGATTTTAAGTAAAACTTTATTAATGCCAATTTTATTCTTCTTCTCTGTGAAACAATTTTAGCAGATCATTCTCTAATTGATCTAATACTTTTTTTTGTGCAGAGGACATATTTTTTGCCGTCACGATTTTCATAAAAATTTATCATCGGCATAGCATATTGAAAAGTGCCTGCTTTTATTCTCTTGCTTTTTTCTGCTGACCGCTTCACAGATTCGGCAATTTTTTTTGGATCTTTTTGCTTAAACACCTTCTTCTCAAGGTTCATGACGTCGCTGTGCTCAGTAACTTTTTTTGACCATTTCTTTGGAGCTGACTTCTTCGTTGCAGATTTCTTTTCGCTGGTTTTCTCAGGTGCTTTTTTTGTAGCCATAATATTTTTTTATAAGCGAAATACAATTCTGGTCCAGGAAATATCAGCCTGTTAATTTATCCTTTAATTGATTTGAATTGAACGGGAATATTGTTCTAAACTTTAGTTAATTAATATCATCTTTCACACACCGGAAACCTGTGTGTTCCAATCCTGTGTCAGGAGAAGTTTTCATGCGGGACGAGGTACGGTACCCTTTACAATAAGAGGCATTGCATAAAAATGATCCACCCCTTACAACTTTCTTTGGAATAGTAGGCTCCATCGGATCGTAGCTGTCTGATGGCCCTGTGGGGTTTATAGATTCTTCAGTTTTTATCTCTTTATAATAATCATTCCTGTACCAGTCATTGCACCATTCCCATACATTACCTGCCATGTCGTATAACCCATACCCGTTAGGAGCAAAAGATTTTACAGGAGCCGCGCCATAAAATTTATCCCAGTTTGTATTACGGTAAGGAAAATTTCCCTGCCATATATTGGCTTTTGGTTTTTGGGACTCCACATCTTCATTACCCCACGGATATTTGTCACTAATCAGACCTCCCCGGGCGGCCCATTCCCATTCAGCTTCAGTAGGTAACCGTTTGCCCGCCCATTTGCAATATGCGGCCGCATCGTCCCACGATACCTGGACAACGGGATAATTGTCTTTCCCTTTTATCGAGCTATTTGGACCCTGTGGATGTTTCCAGTTGGCACCTTTTTCCCAGCTCCACCACTGTGATGCATTATCCAGGGAAATGGCGTGGCCGGGGTTGCTAAATACAAGGGAGGCAGCCACCAATATGCTTTCGTCAGGTTTTGGTGTTCCTTCAGGCAATTGTTTTTTTATTTCATCCCACTCAGGTTTCTTTTCAGCAGTAGTTATATAACCTGTCGCCTCAACAAATTTTTTGAATTGCGCATTAGTTACTTCCGTGGCATCCATAAGGAATGCATTAATCTTTACCTTATGTTGGGGATATTCATCCGGCCTGCCCTCATCATCTGATGCTCCCATCATAAATTCCCCTCCAGGAATTGCTACCATTCCAATAGTGGAACTTACACCAGGCTTTACATTGAAGGTATCTTTGGAACTTGCAAAGCGTGGAGGCATATTTGTTTCGCAGGATACCGCACTATCTCCGGCTGCTGCCGTAGAAATAGTATTATTGTTTGTTTCTTTGCATTGTATTAATACCAATAATATAGCAATATGACCGGGGTTAACAATTTTCATACTGAATTAATAGGTTGTCCTGTATAAATGATCAATCTTTTTTCCATCCTGTTTTTTCAAAGGAATTTGTAAGCCATTTGTTTTTTCAAGCCAGTTATTCAAATCATCCCGAAGCTCTAGCCCCGTTTTATCATACTCCTTATTTCTTATAAGGTTATTCATTTCGTATGGATCTTTTTCCAGGTCATACAATTCATTGATATCCCAGATACCATTGTATGCGATGTATTTATATTTATCAGTACGCACTGCAAATGTTGTAGGTGTTTGAGGAAAAGCCTGTTCCCAGTAATATTCATAAAACACCTCTTTGCGCCACGATATATTTTGACCTTTTAGTAAGGGTAAAAATGATTCACCCTGCATTTGTGTGGGTTTGGCAATACCCGCTGCATCAATAAAGGTTGGGGCCAGGTCAATATTCAAAATCATTTGCGGAATAACAGAACCTGCTTGTACCATGCCCGGTGCCCAAACTAATAAAGGTACCCGCATACTTTCTTCGTAAGCCGTTCTTTTATCAATCAATCCATGTTCACCAAATTGAAATCCGTTATCTCCCATATAAACGATCATTGTATTCTCTTTCAATCCGTTTTTCTCCACCCATTCCATTACATGTTGAATGCTTTCATCTATGGATTGTAATGTTTCAAGATATAAATGATAGAATTCATCAAAGGGTATCTGGCCATGATACATATAATCAACGCCATGCCAGCTATACCTTTGCTCACGTACCCAGTGTGGAATATCTTTATAATTGACCGGGGTTCGGGGAGGTGTAACCTCGCCAAACTGCTTGCTGCTATCCGTAACCGTTAGGTACATGGACTGGGGGCTTATGATCTGGAGGTCCTTATATTTTCCAGAATGCCTTTTGGCAGGCATAAATTCAGCGTGAACTCCTTTATGCGAAAGGTACATGCAGAAAGGTTTTTCTTTCACATCATTCATCCAGTCAATCGCCCGGTTTGTCAGTTCGTCTGTGATGTAATTATTACTGTCCAGCTTTACATGTTTGCCGTTTACATTCAGTGTGTTTCCATAATACTGTCCTTGTCCTTCAAAACTTACCCATTCATCAAAACCAGTTTGAGGATTGTCTCCTGTATTTCCCATATGCCATTTGCCCATGAAAGCAGTTTTATATCCCTTCTTCTGTAAATATTGAGGGAAAAATGTAAGGTTATTGGGTAATGGTGCTGAATTATCAACCACAGTATGAGTATGTGCATATTGGCCTGTAAGTATGGAAGCGCGGCTTGGCGAGCAAAGAGATGTGGTAACGAAAGTATTTTTCAAATGAGCGCCTTGCCTGGCCATCCGATCCATGCCTGGTGTTTGCAGGCCGGAAACTTTATTCATAAAACCCATGAAATCGTAACGGTGATCATCCGATAAAATAAAAATAATGTTCATCGGCTTTTTTGCTTTTTGAGCATACAACCCTGCCTGCCCGGATAGGAGCAGCAGTATCAACAATATCAAGTTTTTTTTCATGCTTATTTTTAATTCACTACTACTGTATAGGCTAATAGTTGATCAGGTAAAACTGCTTTACAAAAATTGTGGAATTTAGAAAACAAAATTACAAATTTATTAACTGCGGGTTGATTCCCTTATTATGTTTGTTAACTCTCCTGTAAATGCAATTATTTGCGGGTAATCCTTAACGTGAGCGAGCATCAGGTTATCGGTAAAAAGTAAAATTGATTCGCCATTACTTTCCAGGTGATGAATTATATCGTTGTTTTCAACCAGCTTTCTTAATTCTTTATTTATGAAAGCCCTCATTGCCTTTTTATCTTCCACTTTCGCAATATAATCTTTTGAAAAATTACGAAACAAGACGTAATCAATATCCCGGTGTCTCCACAACTTCAGGTATCTCTGCGGAAAAACCTTCTTTTCAATTATGAATCTTGGAATCTTGAATGGAAATTTTAATAACGCTACGGTTGTTTTATACTCATCGAGTGCCAGATAAGCACCCTCTTCGAATTTAATATCCATTATGTTCCAGCCACCGTCTTCATCGTCGCTATAAGTGCTGTTATAGATTTTCTCAACAGGGCGTGTTTTGAAAAAATAAAACGATTCCAGGTACGCAGTATCATCAGCCGGCTCAAGTTGAAATTTCCAATCTTTCTCCTCCGCTAATTCTTTCAGTGCTACCTGGCGGTTACTTAGTTTATATACAGGTGTATGTGAAACTTTCAACGCCAGCTTGTGATATGAAGAAGAACTGTGCTTTTCCAGTCCTGTTATTTTTACCTCACCGCCTGTGCTGGCCTGCGTCCTTTGAAAATCATAGAAATGTTCTAAAATGGAAAAGTCCACCAGCCTGGCTTGCGAAAAATCGACACTTACAATCGCGCCAGTGGGAACTTTCTGAATTAGCTTATCAAGTTTCATTGTTGCCAAAAAATTGGCAATGCCCCGGATATTTAATTTATAACTTCCATCTTTATTTTGAAGGAGTTCAGATCCGGATTTAAATATCATTTTGAAAAATGATCTTACCGGAACTTTTGCTAATAAGATATGCGTGATTAATGCCAGCAAGAGCCCCCCAAAAACACCGATCAGTAAATCTGTTGCCAGCGTAATGATGAGGGTGCCTGAGAAGATGATTAACTGCTCAATACCCTGGCTGTAAACATGCTTAAACACTTTTGGCGAAGCCAGTTTAAATCCTGTATAAACGAGCAGGATAGCCAATGCTGCCAATGGAACCTTTTGAATGAGATGCGCTAAAAGAAAAATAAAAATAAGCAACAATATGCCGTGATAAAGGTTAGACCATTTTGTTTTGGCATTATTGTGAACATTCACGGTACTTCTCACAATTACGTTGATTATAGGCAGGCCCCCAAGTGCTCCGGAAATCATTGTACTTATTCCAATACCAATAAGGTCTTTATTTAAATTTGTTTTTCTCTTATAAGGATCTAGTTTATCGATTGCTTTTGCGCTTGCAAGAGATTCAATGCTTGCAATAAGCGTGATGGACATAACTGATCCCCAGAAGGCTAATGTATGAATCTTAGAAAAATCGGGATGAGCAATGGAGTCCAGTATATTATCGGGTATATTAATAAGCAATTCAGGGCCTACAGCAAAATCTTTGTTTAGAAAATGAATTGTATGGGGCTCAAAAAAATTGAACGCATACACAAACGGAATAGAAATTAGCAATACCCACATAGGAGCAGGCAGGAAATGAAAAAATTTATAGCTGATTTTTGAATGGAATACCAGGAGCATCAGACCGGCCAGTGAGACTATCGCAACGAACGGATTAATATTTGGGATTTGACGTATTACATCTACAAGTGTATCAAGAATATGCGTGGTAGTTGTATTGGTGCCCAATGCAACGTGTATTTGTTTGATAAAAATAATAATTCCTATTGCTGCCAAAATACCATGAACGACGGTAGAATGAAACAGTTCCGCGAACCTGCCTAACTTAAGTAAACCCATCACTATCTGTATGGCACCGGAAACTACAATTGCGGCGAAAGTATAATTTAAAGCCCTTCCTGAACCATCATCGAGGGCAGCAATGGAAGCGAGAATCACTGCTATAAGCCCCGCTGCCGGGCCGTTTATAGCTATATGACTTCCCTTGAAAAATGTTGTTACGATTCCCCCGATTATTGCGGAAAGAACGCCAGCCATAGGAGGAGCATCCGACGCAATAGCGATGCCTAGCGCTAATGGAAGTGCAACCATAGAAACACTAAAGGCTGCAATAAGATCGCTTTGCCAATTCTCAATTAATCCGTTAAGTCCTTTCTTTGGTGCTATATCCATGTTTTAATTGAACTGTGAGTATTAAAAGATAACGATTTATTATTAACATAGCATTTCTGTTTAATCTGAGTTTAAACCGAATAGCATATGTGGCATAGATTCCACCTGGCGTTGATATTCTAAAAACAGCCGGTACAAAAAGAGAATTTGTAAATTATTCATGCTATCGGAACAGGGCCTGTGAGAATTTTATAAAATAAAGCTTAAGAAACCAGGCATCAGGGCAAACGCATCTAAATATTATTTAGTTTTTTGAATGTGGATAACTAAAAAGATTTTGTTTTTGAGCTATATTTATTCACAGTGGTGTTTTATGTAAAAAGA
>JBKJRY010000369.1:0-5158 GCA_046593045.1 Chitinophagaceae bacterium
TGTATCCCCTTGTTGTGATAAATACAATGTTGTTTATGACAGTAGCTGCAATATTTTAGGCTATCCTGACGGTGGATTTACAGGAAGAGGAGATGGAAAAATGACAAATTTTGCAGATGATGCAACAAATAAAAAAATAGTCTGGATAAAAGAATAAGTGAGCAGGTTATTGTATCGGTTTGGTTTCATTCCAAGTTTTATAATTGCTACCAGTACGAACTTCCTGTTCGGATACTTCTCTGAGCGGCTCGCAAGGTCCCGACTCATTTTGCATTTCAGCAGCCAGCTGTTGATAAATCTTAGTTCCTTCTTTTTTCCATTCAAGCATTTCATTACTCACCTGTTTGATAATCTTTGCCGGGTTACCGACGACAACACTTTTGGAAGGAATTTTTTCTCCGGCTTTAATGAAACTCAATGCACCTACTATACATTCATCGCCCAGGTCTACATCGTCCATGATTACAGCATTCATTCCTACAAGGCAATTTTTGCCAATTACAGCTCCATGGATAGCAGCACCATGGCCAATGTGGGCATTTTCTTTAAGTATAACAGTAACTCCTGGGAACATATGAATAGTGCAATTTTCCTGTACATTGCAACCATCTTTAATTATTATTTTTCCAAAATCCCCGCGAATTGCTGCGCCGGGGCCGATATAAACATTTTTACCAATAATAACGTCACCGGTTACTGCAGCAAGAGGATGTATGAATGAAGATTCATGCACAACTGGTTTTATTCCTTTAAATTCATAAAAAGCCATAATTAAAAATTAAATCTTAGTACAACCGGTTAATTCTATTGAATCGTTCCGTCACAACAAAAAAGCAATTTTATAGCAGTAATGAATTAATTTTGACTCCTCAAAAAATGCGATTTTCTACACGAGATTCAAAGAAGTTTCCTGAAATTGAAAGATTATGAAGATACTGAATGTTATAATTAAATACCGCCTTCTATTGGGTGTTTTCTTCCTGCTGGCAGCAATTGTTGTAAATATTGAAACCAGCTTCTGGCCGTCATTTATTTTATACCTGATTGCGGCGGTTCTTATTGTAGGACATTTCCTATTTGGACCCATGCGCCTTATACAAGGCTATATGGAATCGGGAGATATGGCAGGGGCACAAAAAGTAATTGATTCTATTTGGTTTCCGGGGTTGCTGATAAAGCCGGTGCGTTCTGTATATTTTACTTTAAAGGGCAATCTCGCCATGGTAAATGAGGATTATGTAAATGCAGAAAAGCACATGAAAAAAAGCCTTAGCCTTGGTATGCCAATGAAAGAAGCAGAAGGTGCTAATAAATTGCAATTGGGAATGCTTGCGATGCAGAGAGGGAATATTAAAGAAGCTGAAAATTATATTCGCCAGGCAATACGCTCCGGACTTCCTGATAAAGAAAATGAAGCTGCGGCTTATTTACAGCTTTCATCAATCATGATCAACAAACGAGAGTTTCGTGCCGCTAAAGAATATTTCAGAAAGGTGAAAGCGTGCAAACCCACCACACCGCAGATTGTGGACCAGGTAAAACAGATGGAGAAATATATTACGAGAATGCCGGGATAATCTCCAGGTAAATGTCGGCCCGGGCGGCTCTCCCAGGAAAGAGAAATAACTTCCATACAAACACGTAAAAAAAGGCAACCGATTATGATCACCTTTTTTAATTTATACTTTTGAATAGGACCTTATTTCTAGGCTGGTGTTTTACTGATTTCTTCTCTTTCCCAAAAACGATGCTGAGCAATAGCATTAATAAACGCTGTAGCAATTTTTGATTCAAACTTATTACCCGTAACAATACCGAGTTTTGCAAGTGAATTGCCCTCTTCACTTCCGGTATTTATTTTTACTCCCGCATCAGTTGAAGATAACAAATCAACTGCTTCACCAATAGCAGCAATTGCTTTGCAATGCCGGTATGCTTCATTAATAAATAATATCGCTTCCGGCTTACTCATTAAGACATTTACACTTGCTTGCCCACCGGGAATAAAGATGGCATCAAACAATACCGATGATGTTCCGAGAAAAGCCTGGTCAGCTTTGATCTCTTCGCCATCAGCCCCTCTAAAGGTTCCCAACTTCATAGAAACAATTTTTGTCATTGCACCTTTTGCCTCAAGTGCTGATTTCATTTTCATTAATGAATCATCTGCTCCATTTGTAGCAAGAATAGCTACCTGCCTCGTTTTAATGGTATCTTTTATCGTATTCGCCATGCTTAGTGCAGGTGAAGTTTCTATCGCCTGCTGTACAAAAACCGGCTGTACATCTTTTGGTTTGGTATCAGCGCCAAAACTTTTGTTTATCGGTTGTTCAGGTTTTAAGGGAACTTTCAATCCTAAATTATCTGCGACACGTGCCGCCAATGTGGCATCAATCTGCGTAAGCAATCCTACTACCCGCTTTCTTACAGCTTCAGTATCACAATGGCCCAATTCAAAGCTTATTGCATCAACAATATGATTTTGCTCAGCTTTGCTTTGGCTTACATAAAACAATCTTGCCTGGCTAAAATGATCATGGAAACTCTTGCTCCTTGCCCTTACTTTCTTTGCGTCAATTCTTTCCACGTAAGATGTAAACCCTCCATCAGTCATCTTCGCCTGGAAAGGGCAACCACCGCCGAGTGAGTTAGGATTATAAACAACTTTGCCTTTATTAATTTGTTGCCGCATGTGCCCGTCACGCTGGTGGTTATGAACCGTATTTATAGATCGGTTGATGGGTATCTCATGAAAATTCGGACTTCCCAATCTTGATAACTGTGTATCAGTATAAGAAAATAGACGCCCCTGCAATAATGGATCGTTGGTAAAATCTATTCCTGGTACCAGGTGTCCCGGATGAAAAGCAACCTGTTCTGTTTCAGCAAAGAAATTCTCCGGGTTCCTGTTCAGTGTCATTTTACCAATACGCATAACAGGCACTTCTTCTTCAGGGATTAGTTTGGTAGGATCCAGGAGGTCAAAAGCGAATTTATGTTCATCCTTTTCAGCAACGATTTGTACCCCAAATTCCCATTCAGGATAGTTGCCACTTTCAATTGCTTCATATAAATCACGCCTGTGAAAATCAGGGTCTTTTCCATTTATTTTCAAAGCCTCATCCCATGCTACAGAATGAACACCCAATAGCGGCTTCCAGTGAAATTTTACAAAGCAGCCGTTGCCCTGCGCATTTATGAACCGGAATGTGTGAATGCCAAAACCTTCCATCATCCTCAGGCTACGGGGTATTGCCCTGTCGCTCATTGCCCACATGATCGTGTGCATTGACTCCGGCATGAGCGAAATAAAATCCCAGAAAGTGTCATGCGCAGACTGCGCCTGCGGAATTTCGTTGTGAGGCTCAGGCTTTACGGCGTGTATCAGGTCTGGAAACTTAATGGCATCCTGTATGAAAAATACAGGCATATTATTACCTACAAGATCGTAATTACCTTCTTCAGTATAAAACTTAACGGCGAAGCCACGCACATCCCTCGCAAGATCGCCCGATCCCCGGAAACCAGCAACAGTTGAGAATCTCACAAATACAGGCGTCTGCACCGACGGATCCTGCAAAAATCCGGCTTTGGTATATTTTGCCATTGAATCATATACCTGGAAATAGCCGTGAGCTGCAGAACCGCGGGCATGAACGATGCGTTCCGGTATCCGCTCATGATCAAAGTGGGTAATCTTTTCGCGAAGAATAAAATCTTCCAAAAGAGTGCCACCTCGTTCTCCTGCCTTTAGCGAATTTTGATCATCATTAATTTTTAATCCCTGGTCAGTCGTCATAAACTGGTCCGTTGCGTCCTCCATATCAGGAGCCAGGTTTTCAACTTTCTTATCAGTATTTGCTGTTTGTTTTGATGTGCTTCTAGCCATAGTATCAGGTTATATTGTTTAATAATTATGATTTCCCAGCCTCTAAAAATTTATGAGGCACAACAAGACGTCGAATAATAATAAAATGCATTTGGTTAGCCTGGAAAATGATCGCAAAAATTTATCCAGAAAAAATTTTACAGAATGAAAAAAATTTGCTTGCAGCGGTATTACTAAACAGGCACTGATTCCTAATTAAAAAATTCTCTATAAAGGATAATATTTTATATTAAAAAACGGCGCGTTGCCAAATGAAACTGAATAAATGTGGGTAATATTTTCCAATCTTATTATTCAATTGATGTTACCACTTTTCTTTTGGGTGAAAGTATTTCCGGGGGTACGGATTTACAAATTTCATCCCTGAGCACATCAATCATTGTTTGTTTCACAAAATGACGATAGGTTACAATACTTATTTCCCGTACCGGAACAGGGGGCTTAAAATGCCTTACATTTTTTAAATCCCTTTCAGATAATTCTTTCAAAGCCAACCCAGGTAATATCGTAATTCCATTATTGAAGTCCACCATCTTTTTAAGGGTTTGAATACTTCCGGCTTCATATTCCAGGTTGCTTGTTTCAAGTTCTTTTTTTCTAAGCTCACAAAGATTCAACACCTGTGAACGCAGGCAATGTCCTTCTTCAAGCAGCCACAAATGATTGGTATCAATATCCCCAGGCAACAAATACTTTTTCTTCATTAGCTTTTCATTTTCTGATGCATATACCACAAATTCCTCGTAGTACAAAGGCTGTTCATTTAAAGAATCATTGTTTAAAGGCGTTGCGAGTATCCCCACATCGAGGTGATGATTTTTAAGTTTGTCAATTATTTGTTGCGTAGTGAGTTCGGTAATTTTGATTTTAAGAAATGGATATTTCTTTAAAAATGAACTGAGAAATAAAGGCAAAAGATAAGGCGCCACAGTAGGAATAATTCCTAATTTCAATTCTCCTTTAAGTTCGCCTTTAAGTTCGCTTACTATCACCTCCATTCTACTTACTTCCTGTAATATTATTTTTGCCTGCTTTATAACTTTTTCCCCCGCTTCCGTTGGCACTACAGGCTGTTTGCTCCTGTCAAATATTTTAACGTCCAGCTCTTCCTCGAGCTTTTGAATCATCATGCTTAAAGTTGGCTGCGTAACAAAACATTTTTCTGCTGCCTTCGCAAAATGCCTGTGGGTATCTACGGCGAGTACATAATTCAAATGCTGTATATTCATGATATAGTTTTTATCTATGTAAAGGTAAATAATATCAATT
>JBKJRY010000084.1:0-4065 GCA_046593045.1 Chitinophagaceae bacterium
AACTCATAAATTCAACAACCAAAAAAATTAATTCTGTGCTGGCAGTTAATTTCAATCCATTTCCCATCATCAATACACAAATGAACTAATTAAAATAAATTGAAGAAGTTTTTTTAAGAGCATAACAGGATTTTGTTATTTAAAAACAAAAAAAGTTGATCACTAGTTTTATTCTTCCAAAGCGGAGTCTCCTGCTATCAAACAAAAGCCATACAACGAAGACCTCGCCCGTACACAAATTCTTACAAGCACCGTTCCCTTGCTGGAGACGTTGCTTGTAAGAATGAAATTTCATGCGGAGTAGCCTGAAATCTGGAAAAGCTATACGCTAAATTTAATTTGCAGTAATTGTGACTCTGATGACCTGATTAGTGGCAGGTATAGTGAATCCTGGATGACGCACCCTTGCCTCAGTAATTATTACACTTTCGGTGGAACCCTGGTTATCGGTTGCCTGTACAGGTTTTTGATCCGGACCTGTACCGGGAGCTGTATCTGCCTCTGTACCGGCATCGTAGAGATCTAATGCTGATGTTACATCACCTGTAACAGGAGTGTTTCCATTAAAAAGTTGCAAACCTTTTTTGCCGCTAAAACCAAAAAACCAGTCATTGGATTGAACAAACATGGTTTCAAACTGCAATCTTTCACCCGGATGTGCTTTGAAAGAAAACTGCGCACTTTGCCCTGCAAATAAAGGACCCTGGAATATGCCATGAGCCCGTACCCTTGATAATGCTCCCATTGATGCATCCTTATTGCCTGCTTCACCATCTTCAGCAATTTGTTCGGTTCCCAGGTCTGCCAATTGGCCTTCAGTAAACATAGGATCGTTTCCGTTGAAGATTGCCCACGCACCCGGAGACAGAGGAACAGTTCCCATGGCCCTAGGAGTAGCTACTAATCCTTTTGTTGATACATTTTTAACCGTTACAGTAAAGCTCATAGTAACATTAGCTTCATCTCGGCCATTTGCCCCATCGGCTTGCAATTGGAGTGCTTGCCTGTTGGTAATAGTGGCTTCTTTTTGGCAGCTTGCCGCAGCCAGCATTAACCCCGAAAAGCAACAAATTCTGAATAATTTTTTCATGATTTTTTGTTTTTAATTTATGAACATTTAAAAATTGTTGGGAATGAAGTTTTTAGACTAGATCATATGATGGTGTTGTTGAATTAGAAAGTTTATGTAGCTCCTCTCTTAATGATATACGTGATCTTACAATAAATGTTGCAACCCCATTAAAAATTTTATACAAATCATTCGCCTCAAAATTGAATCTGATTGTATAGCAAAAATTAAATGATAAGGCATTGGTTTTAAAATCGATGTTGAATAACTTATAATTGTCTGAATTTATTTATATCAACGCCTTCGTCAAAAACTTTGTCGGGGTATTTCGGGTTTGCAAATTTATCTTTGGCTGTAATAAGCGATTGAATCCAGAGGCCATCTCCGGAATGCCATCATCTAAGAAAAAAAGAAAAGATGGCTGCCATTGCCATACACTGTTTGTTGTGTTTCATAATATTTGTTTTTTGTGATGAATGAATACATCAAAAAAATGATGCTGCACCCCCCATACTTCCAGCGTAAGCTTTTCGGAAATGATTAATTTACTTCTTTAATGCATGAGCAAGAGTTACCCGTTCAGCAAAAAAACTGTTATCACTAAAGTCTATCCATTTTGGCTATTGTGCTGACCGTGTAATGGCAATGTGAACACCAGCACTCGTTACTTTTAAATTTCCTACTCCAATGCCTTTTACAGGAAGTTGTACATAAGGTTGAAAACGGATATTACTTTTCTTTCCAATATTTTTCTCATATCCAATCGCAAGGTCAAGGGAGGCGGCAAAATAACTCCTGTTGTTTTTATAGGTTCCATACATCATGTATTCGGCTCCATTTAAAGAAGTATGATACCGGTTGCTTTCTGTTGTTAAAATGTATGATGAAAATCCGGCTGAAAAAAAATAGCGGTGATCAAGTTTACTAGAAAAATCATAAAGCAAATGAACAGGAATTTCCACCACCTTGCTGGCTCCGTTCACTTCTATCACTTTCATAGCCGCAGGCATCATAGCCCCAATCTCTTTCAAGCTAAAATATTTTCCTGAAGTTGTATAATATTTTTGCGAAAACAATAAACCTGTTTCTGCAGAAAGATGCTTGCTAAAGCGATAGCCGCCTATTAATCCAATATCCAAACCAACTTTATTCATATCCTGGTTTTTTACGGTATTCACTTCAGCACCCAGTAATAAACCATAATAGAGTCCATGCATTGAAATTTTCTTAGTTACTTTTTTTTCTGCTGTATTAGATGTTGAAGAAATAAATTGTGTTAACCTACTGCTCGTGTCTAATAAATTGATATCGGAATGGGGAAAGTTGTTGATTTCAAACATTGAATTAAGTTCTGCACTATTTATTACCTGCGGCGCTCTTCTATCCAAACTTTTGTTCAACTCAAAATCATCCGCTAAATTAATTGGCTGATTAACTGATTGAACGTTTTTTATTTTCTCACTGTATGGGTCGCTTGTTTTGCCGATAACCTGCTGCACAATTTTTGTGTTTATGGAGCCGTATGGCACTCTATTGAAACGATCTTTACTAACTTTTGAGTTGTTTGTATTAGCTCCCTCTTCGGAAATTTTGTAGGCTAATGATTTATTTATTTTTGAAGGGTGAGTAACCTCCTTCATTTCATTTTCATGTAATTTTTGAACATTAAAATTTTGTTTTGGAAACTGGCGGATAAAGAAAAAGTCCAGGTTTACGAACAACAATAACAACAAGGGAATGACATAATATTTTCTATAGCGGGTTTGCCGTTTGTTTAGTTGGGAGGGTGAAGGCTTACCATTAATTTTTGAAGCGATCTCATGCCACTTGTCTTCACCTTGCTTCAAAGGATAATTCTCTGATGCCCTGCGAAATAATTCTTCCATATCAGGTCCTAAATCCTGCATACTTTTTCTTCCTCCATTTTTTTGATCATGTTTTGCAAAAATGCTCTTGCTCTTGAAAGGCTCGATCTTGATGTGCTTATGGATATTTTAAGTATGTCGGCAATCTGGGTGTGTGCATATCCATCCAAAACATATAAATTAAAAACGATCTGGTAACTAGGTGGCAATTGCTTTATCAGCGTGATGAGGTCTTTATATAGCAATAGTTGATCAGCATCATAATGTCTATCGCTTATTCCCCACACATCTTCCGGTATTCCACCAATTTCAGGAAGCATATGATTCCGTCTTAACTCATCAATGGAGCAATTGATCATAATTCTCTTTAGCCATCCCATTAGCAATTTTTCTAAATCTACATCCTTACTTTTTTTAAATTGATCGAAATGGTTGAAGGCTTTTATAAAACCATCCGTAACCACATCAATGGCTTTTTCATATCTGTAGATGTAGCGAAAAACCACTTTAGAAGCAAAGCCACGATAACGGTCATAAAGAAGCCTTTGATATTTAGGCTCCTTATTAATACAGCCATTTACAATGTGATTTATATTTTCCAAACCTGTCTTGTTCTTAAAGCTAAGTTATAGTAATGTTCAGGATACTGAATCTTTTTAACTGAGACGAAATGCTTTGCAATATCTAACTGGTAATATTCTTTCTATAAATACGATACTATTTAATAAATGCTGCAAGAATTAATAATAAATTTAGTTGGCAGAAAATCCAGCTTTGTTGTTCACATAAGTAAAATAAGGGTTCTATTTGTTACCCTGTTTGGAAACTAATTCAATTCTCACTTCATGAGTAACCTTATCATTTATTAAAGGAATAACCGGCTTCTCTAATTTTTTATTATCTATAAATATTTCCATTGCACTTTCCTGTTCATTAGTTACCTGGTGAAAAAGAATATGGTAGGTAGTATCAACAAAGCGATAATAAACTTCGAAGTTTTCCCAATCAGTTGGTATGCATGGAGCGAACTGCAATGTGTCACCTTCCTTTTTTAGCCCAATAAACGAATCGAGTATCAGCTGATACATCCAGCCTGCGGAGCCCGTGTACCATGTCCATCCGCCCCGCCCC
>JBKJRY010000274.1:0-31625 GCA_046593045.1 Chitinophagaceae bacterium
CTCTGGCGCACAGAGGCAATCAAATGTTGGATACTTATTTACAATTATCTTGTAAGTGCTTATCGGAATTTTATTGCTCAAAAATTAAAAGAGACTTTTTGAGGGACGACTAATTAGTAAATAGCGCTATTTATAGACTTTATGATCACTTGACACGAATACGCCCCAAAATTTAGAGTAGGCATGAATACTGGACGTGGGGTTTCCTGAAGTGTCATATACGGGATTGCCCTTATTTATCCACTCAAATATGCCACCATGCATGTTATGTACATGCCTGTATCCTGCATCAATAATTTCTTTCGCAATTTTATCGCTTCGTACTCCAACAGCACAGTAAACAACTATGTCAGCATCTTTAGAAATTTTTTCCAGCTTATCAATTGTAAAATCTTCTGCCCCTACAAAAATTGAATTTTTTATGTGGCTCACGTCATACTCGTCTTTTTCCCTTGAATCCAGGAAGATATAGGATGATTGATGAGCCGCGCCCTCACCTACATCTATTTTCGGAACTTTGGAAGATAGTAGTGGTTTAGTTATGAGATTAAGCAGGCCATCTTTAATATTGTTTCCCAGGCTGTTTTCCATTTTCATTAAAATAATAATAACAGTTACTGAAAGAATGATTATTATCCCTATAATTCTAAGCAGTGATATTTTGTGCTTATTCATTGTTGTAAACTGAGAAAATATCTTCGGCATTTTTGGTGGTGATTTCCGCTACTTCTTCCACAGTAATATTTTTAATCTCTGCCAGTTTTTGTGCAATATATATAAGATAACTGCTCTCATTTCTCTTACCGCGAAAAGGCACCGGCGTTAGGTAGGGCGCATCCGTTTCCAAAACAACATGCCTGAGGTCAACATTTTTTAATATTTCTGCCAGCCCTGAATTTTTATAAGTAACAACTCCGCCTATTCCCATTAAAAAATTTTGTGCAATTATATCTTTTGCATTTTGCATCGTGCCTCCAAAGCAATGAAATATACCTCGTAATCCTTTGCCACTATACGTTTTTATTACCTCAATAGTTTGTTCCATGGCATCACGTGTATGCAACACCAAAGGTATATTGTATTGTAACGCCCAGCCCGCCTGTTTATGAAGGCTTTCATATTGCTCCTTTGTAAACGTTTTATCCCAATAAAAATCCAGGCCACTTTCGCCGATTGCCACGAATTTTCTTTTATTAAGCAGTTCCTCAATCTTGCCAAGCTCGTCCTTATAATTTTCTTTTACTGAACACGGATGCAGGCCCGCCATTGGAAAGCACTTACCGGAGAATCTTTTTTCAAGCGCAAACATTGCATCAGTTTCTGAGCTATCAATTGCCGGGAGAAAAAATTTATGCACGCCTTCATCTTCGGCCCGTTCAATCACTTCTTCAATATCGTTTAAAAAGTCTTGCAGGTATAAATGTGTATGCGTATCAATTAACTTCATCATTTTCATATTCTTCGTTTGATTAGTCTCTCATCTTTAATCTTAAGACATACATATCATTTGTTACATACAAGGTTTTCTCATCGGGTGAAAAAGCACAGTTGGATGCCGCATCATCAAGTTTTATTTTCCCGAGCAATTTTCCATTTTTATTAAATATCCATATACCACCAGGACCTGAAGCAAATACATTCCCGTTCTTATCGGCTTTCATTCCATCGGGTAAACCCTTTAATGATGTATCGTATCCTGATGCACTGTAAAAAATTCGCCCATTTGTGAGCAAATCATTATCGCCCACGTCGAATGCATACCAGTTAGGCTTTTCAGAGTCGGAATTGGCAATGAGCAAAGTTTTTTCTCCGGGTAAAAATGCAATGCCATTAGGCCGTGTAAGCGAATCAACCAACAAAACCACTTCTCCGGAAGATTTTACTTTATAAACACCCTGGAAAGGGATTTCTTTTTTAGAATCATTCATGTGTTCTTCCAAACCATAAGGCGGGTCGGTAAAAAACAGGTCGCCGTTGCTGTTATATACCAGGTCGTTGGGACTATTAAATTTTTTATTATTATAACTGCTTGCCAGGGTGATGTATTTTGCCTCAGGCTTATCGAGCGATGCATCCATTTGTGCTATTTGCCTGTTGCCGTGTTGGCATAAAACAAGATTGCCTTTGTTATTTAATGCCAAACCATTAGAGCCTATCTCCCCGCCCCTTTTTACGGTATCGGTATAACCGGATGGAGTTAGATAAACTTCCTTCCCTTTCGTTTCAGTCCATTTAAAAACTGTATCCCTCGGCACATCTGAGAATAAAAGCATTTTTTCATTCTCTACCCAGACAGGCCCCTCACTCCAGTCGAAGCCTTCTGCAATTATCTCCGCTTTAGCATTGGGAGAAACAATTTCATCCAGTGAAGGATCGATGCGCTCTATAGTGCCAATGGTTTTATATGGCTCTTGTTGTGTGCAGCCAACGGCTGTAAAAAGAAGAACGATGATTAAATTTTTCATTTTATGCATTTATAATATAGTTTAAAAAGAACTCCCAAATTGTATTAATCAAATATCAGGCTTCATACGAATTAGAATAGATTTACTTCTCATCGGGGCTTTGTTCCGCACCATCCTCAAGCGTGATAAGGTTGGTGAGCCGTGTCTCTTTTTTTGTTGTAATGTTCACAGACCAAATGTTGAACTGGTTATTTCGCTGCATGAAAATATTTTTTTTTATTTATTTTTCAAGGCCATGTCTGACGCCGATGTTGTTGTATAGTATTTTGCCAGCATGCAGGGTACTTCCCATGCAGGCATGTTTTTATTTTTTAAATAGCCCAGGAAATTTTCTGTTACCCTCGCAAAATGCGCTTCATGCCCTTCCTTGTATTTTTCCGGAATGATTACCTCCCACCCTTTGCCTGATTGTCTTAAATCAATGCCGGGATATTTATTCTGTAATTCCTTTATTTTTTCTTTCAATTCTTTTTCATAAGAAGGGTCATTATTAACAGGGCTGACATACAATGTGGGCTTGTATTTTTCTTCCGCACCTTGTTTTATTTCAAGATTGGCTTTTGTTCCCCGCATCATCGAATGGTAAGTATCGCCGCCTTCTGCTGATTCATATTCCCATATCACGGATGTTTTTGCATGAACATCACGCAGCGTATAATTAATTTCTCCGTTGGAAAAAACATTAAGCAAAGTATCATTGGTAATATTATTTTTTAAATAAGAAGGAAAGCTATCAAGAAGGGTCAGCGTTTTAAATTTATTGAGATTTAAACCAGTTGACCAATGTTTCGCAGCATCTATTTGTATATCTTTTGTATAATCAATTGCCTCCCCGGGGAAGCATTCCCACTGCACAAGATCAACCAAATGTGTCATTACATCTGTAATGCCATCACCCTGTTTAGATACATCAAAAAACCAGGCAGGACGTGTCAATACATTTCCTGAAACATATTTATAGAAATTGTGAGTACTTTCTTTTACTACAGCAGGATTTTCTTCTGTTCCTTTTTCTAAAGTTCCAAATATTCCAGGCATCATTGAAAGCTCCCGCATAAGAATCGTAGTGATTTCAAAGCGTTCCGTCATGATATCATAAAGTAATAAATTATTTTTTGCGGCAGCAGCAAAAGCTTGTTTTAGTTCTTCGAATCCTTTTCTGTCAATTGCCATTGGTTTATCCGCCAAAACATTAAAACCATTTTGCAGTGATTGCAGAATGTATGCTGCCTTCTTTTGGTTATTGCCCGACAGTACAACAACATCGTCATGCCCGTCTTCGTTGTTCAAATTCGCCTTCTTCTCTGCAATCATTTTTTCAAAAAAATCATCGCCTGCATACACTTCTTCTTTCCAATGAGTGGGATTTTCACCACGTTTATTATAAGCATTAATTCTATCAAGATGAACCCTGAGATCATTTCCCGTAGGCGCATACACATGAACGATACTATCAATATCATCGTACATTGTTTTTTGTACAAGAGCGGCATGAAAGTGTCCGGGATCAAGTGTAAATAACTGCACAGATCTTTTATTTTCAGGATGGTTGTTGTTGCATGACATAAGAAATATGAAAGCGATACAGGTTTTAATTTTAAATATTTTCATTACTTAACAACTAATTATTTTTTTTGAATTACGAAAAACTAATGATTTATTACGATCCCAAAAGCATTTGGCTAAACAAGCTAATAAAGAACCGGCGTGCTGCAAAATCCTGCCCGATCTAAAAATCATATTTTCAATTTATCATTAATAAAATCCTGGGAACAGGTTGAAATGATAACTAAAAATGTAAAACTCAATAAAACCGAAATAAATTTCATTTGAGAAAAATTATTTATACAAGCAAAACAGCCTTCTTAATTCACTCCAATAAATACCCTATTAAGAGATTTCAGCGACTCTAAAATCCAATCGAATTGCCACCGTCCACCGGCAGCACAACCCCTGTTATATAAGCCGAGGCGGACGATGCAAGAAACAAGGCCGCATCACCTATATCAGCGGGCATTCCCAGGGCACCCATAGGAGTTCTTGAAATTACTTTATCTTTTCTTTCTTTATCATTATTCAATGCTTTCGCCGACATGGCTGTTGAAATAAACCCAGGCGCTATACAATTTATCCGAATCCCTTTAGGAGAAAGTTCCACAGCCATTGCCCTCGTCATTCCCTCAATCGCAGCTTTTGATGCGCTATAGGCAATTACTTTTGGCAAGCCATATTGCGAGGCCATTGAGCTTATATTTATAATACTTCCGCTTTCCTTTTCTATCATACATTTTACAACTTCTCTTGACAGGGAGAACATCGCAGTTACATTTGTATGCATAATTTTTTGAAATTCTTCATCTGTAACTTCCGTAAATTCCTTTTTCAAATTGATGCCCGCATTGTTTACAAGGATGTCAATTTTTTCATGTTGCTTAACCAGTTCAATAATCATTTCGGGAATAGCAGAAAGGTTATTTAAATCAAAAGCAATTGGAAAACAAAGCTCACCCATTGTATCTTTTGCCACATCTAATTTTTCTCCGTCACGCCCTACTATAATAGTTGTGATATTTGCCTGCACAAATTTTTGCGCTATCGCGAGGCCAATTCCGGACGCCCCCCCGGTAACAATGGCAACCTTTCTTTTATTCTCTTTTTCCATTAGTTATTTATTTCCATTAAAATTACTTTTAAATTATTTTTATCCATTACCCGGTGCATAGCGAAATTTTAAGTACTCATAATATCCAGGTATAATCCGGCTTTTACAGCAATATTATAAATCAGAATTGCATTGATTTAATTTAAATACGGAATGAAATATAATTTTATTGAATTATATCCTGAACTTTATGCGCATAACAATTTTATATAAAACAGAAAATAAATTGAATCATCATGAAGGTAATTAAAGGAACCAAAGAGTTTTTCAGGGATATTCCACAAATAAAATATGAAGGGTTAGAAAGTGATAATCCTTTTGCTTTTCGTTGGTATAATGAGAATAAAAAAGTGAGAGGCAAAACAATGAAAGAAATTTTGAGATTTGCATGCGCTTACTGGCATTCATTCAATGGAAACGGCGCAGATCCATTTGGTGCGCCGACTCATATTTTTTCCTGGGATACAAAAGGAGACGCTATTGAAAGAGCAAAAGACAAAATGGACGCGGCGTTTGAATTTATTACAAAAATGAACATGCCATATTATTGTTTTCATGATGTGGATGTAGTGGATTATACAGACGACGTAGCAGACAATGAGAAGAAACTGCAGGCGCTTACCGAGTATGCAAAAAAAAAGCAAAAGGCTAGCGGTGTAAAATTACTGTGGGGCACCGCAAATTTATTTTCTCATAAAAGATATATGAATGGTGCTGCCACTAATCCTGATTTTCATGTATTAGCCCATGCTGGCGCACAGGTGCAATTTGCGCTGGATGCCACTATAGCCTTGGGCGGAGAGAACTATGTTTTCTGGGGAGGCAGGGAAGGTTATATGTCATTGCTGAATACGAATATGAAAAGAGAGCAGGAGCATCTTGCAAAGTTTTTGCATACAGCTAAAGACTACGCAAGAAAAAATGGATTTAGAGGAACGTTTTTTATTGAACCAAAACCATGCGAGCCCACTAAGCACCAATATGATTACGACGCTGCTACGGTTATAAGTTTTTTAAGACAGTATGATCTCATGGATGATTTTAAATTAAATATTGAAGTAAATCACGCCACCTTAGCAGGCCATACTTTTACGCACGAGCTGCAGGTAGCTGCAGATGCAGGCTTGCTAGGAAGCATGGATGCCAACAGGGGCGATTATCAAAACGGCTGGGATACTGACCAGTTTCCAAATAATTTAAATGAATTAACCGAAGCAATGCTAGTAATTCTTGAAGCAGGTGGCTTTAAAGGAGGTGGAATTAATTTCGATGCGAAGATCAGGAGAAACTCTACTGATCCTGCAGATCTATTTTATGCACATATAGGCGGCATGGACGCTTTTGCAAGAGCATTAATTCTTGCTGATAATATTTTAAATAAATCAGATTATAAAAAGCTTCGTAAGGATCGATATGCATCTTACGACAAAGGCAAAGGCAAAGAGTTTGAAGCAGGTAAGCTGTCTCTTGAAGACCTTAGGAATTTTGCCGTAAAAAATGGAGAACCCGAAACAATCAGCGGAAAGCAGGAGTACTATGAGAATCTAATCAATCGGTTTATTTAAAATCTTTTAAAATAAATTAATGGCACTAGTAAATACAACCTCCCGTGCGGGGCAGCAGGTAGCAGACGCTTAATCTATTGTGATCTACCGTATCATCAATGGCTTCAGTGTGGGCATCGCTGCTATAAATCACCTATGTACATCGCTGAAATTTCCCAGCCAATGTAAGAGGAAAGCTGGTTAGGCAGTTTGCTGTCATCTTTGGAATGTTACTCGTTTTTTGTAAATTATTTTATCGCCCGGCAGAGCGGTGAACATTGACTTATTTATGGAAGTAAAAACCTGAGCAAACAGTGGAAGATGCCTATTGACAATTGCCGGGTTTTAAAAATCTCATGGATTCTAACTCCCGGTACTTACACAAAAATTATATATTTGATTGAATATGCACCCAATGTATTACTATAATTATATTATAAATCCCTGCACTGATTTATGTTGATGGAAAAAACAATGCGCTGGTATGGACCGAATGACCCGGTAAGTTTATGGGATATAAAACAGGCAGGATGTACCGGTATTGTAACTGCTTTACACCATGTGGCTGTTGGAGAAATTTGGAATATAGAAGAAATCAGCAAAAGAAAAATTGAAATAGAGAATGCAGGAATGACCTGGACTGTAATTGAAAGCCTTCCCGTGCATGAAGACATAAAAAAACAAACAGGTCATTACAGAAACTATATAGAAAATTATAAGGAAAGTCTACGCAATGTTGCAGCATGCGGATTAAAGGTGGCCACTTATAATTTTATGCCCATACTTGATTGGATGCGTACGGATATTAATTATGAAATGCACGATAAAAGCAAAGCACTTCGTTTTGAAAAATCTGCATTTATTGCCTTCGATCTTTTCTTATTAAAAAGACCAGGCGCTGAGAGTGATTATTCTGAAGAAGAAATAACAAAAGCAACGGCAAGATTTGATAAGATGGATAGCGAAGAACAGGAAATTTTATACAGGAATACTTTATTAGGCTTACCAGGCAGTGAAGAAAGATTTACCGAAAAGGAAATATTAGCGGCACTTAAAACTTACGAAAACATCGGGATAACTGAACTTAAATCACATTTGTTCTATTTTTTACAACAGGTAATTCCTGTTGCAGAAGAGAAGGGTCTAAAAATGGCTATTCATCCTGATGATCCGCCTTACCCTATTTTAGGATTACCAAGAATAGTAAGCACAGAAAAAGATGCGAAAGAATTGTTAGATGCTGCACCGTCACCTGCAAACGGTTTATGCTTTTGCACCGGTTCTTATGGCGTTAGGGCAGACAATGATTTGCCAGGAATGATCCAACGCCTGGGAAACCATATACACTTCCTTCACCTTCGAAGCACAAAACGTGATAATGAAGGTAATTTTTACGAAGCCGATCATCTTGATGGAGATGTAAATATGTATGAAGTTGTAAAAGAAATTGTATTGCTAATGAAAAAAAGAAATACATCCATTCCAATGAGACCAGATCACGGACATCAAATGCTGGATGATCTTAATAAAAAAACCTACCCCGGCTATAGCGCTATAGGGAGATTGAGAGGATTGGCAGAATTAAGAGGATTAGAATTAGGAATAAGTAAAAGTATTATTTGAACACAATGTATTAAATAAAGGAATAAATTAAATTTTAAAAAATCACTATGCTTCTTTTAGGAATTGATATAGGAACTTCTTTTATTAAAGTGTCTGTAGTAGATGCCGCCACGCAAAAATGTTTGGCCTCCGCGCAGTATCCTGAAACAGAAACATCCATCAATTCTTTGCTTTCCGGATGGGCAGAACAATCTCCGGATATGTGGTGGGGCCATGCTGTAAAGGCTATTCAAAAATTAAATGCCACTAATAAGTTTAACCCAACAGAAATTGGGGCAATAGGAATTTCATATCAAATGCATGGTCTTGTTGTAGTTGATAAACAGCAAAATGTTTTAAGAGACAGTATTATCTGGTGTGACAGCAGAGCTGTAGAGACTGGCGAAAATGCATACAATACAATCGGTGAAGATGTTTGTTCTTCCTGCCTTTTGAATTCTCCCGGAAATTTTACCGCTTCAAAATTAGGCTGGGTTAAGAACAACGAACCGGAAATTTATAAGCAGATTGATAAAATAATGCTACCGGGCGATTTTATAGCAATGAAGTTAACAGGAGAGATTACTACCACAACTTCAGCTTTATCCGAAGGCATATTATATGATTTTAAGAAAAATAGTATTTCTTCTGATATTATGAATTATTTCGGCTTTTCAGATGCGCTGATTCCCAAATTGCAGCCGCTGTTTTCGTCTCATGGGAAATTATTGCCTGTGATAGCGAAGGAACTATCGTTAACGGAGAACATACCCGTCACCTACAAGGCAGGTGATCAACTTAACAATGCATTATCCTTGAATGTATTAAAGCCTGGTGAAGTAGCAGCTACAGCCGGTACTTCAGGAGTTATATATGCAGTTACCGATCAATTATTCAGTGATAAATATTCAAGGGTGAACGCATTTGCCCATGTAAATCACTCTGCAGAAAACAAGAGACTAGGCGTTTTGCTTTGCATTAATGGCACTGGCATCATGAATAGTTGGATAAAGCAAATGTGTGGGGACGGCTTAACTTATAAGGAGATGAATGCGTTATCTGCAGCTATTGAACCCGGCAGTAACGGCTTGTTTATTTTACCATTTGGAAATGGCGCTGAACGTATGCTGCAAAATAAAATGATTGCGGCGCACATAAATAATATTGATTTAAATAAGCATACGAAAGCTCATATTTTCAGAGCTGTGCAGGAAGGAATAGCTTTTGCATTTCGGTACGGTTTAGATATTATCAGAGAGAATGGTTTGTATCCTACAATCATCAGAGCCGGGCAATCGAATTTATTTTTAAGTGATGTATTTATTGAATCGTTTGTAAATGCAACAGGGGTTTCCGTTGAATTGTATGCCAATGACGGAAGCGTGGGAGCTGCATTGGGAGCGGGCATCGGAGCAGGCATCTATAAATCATTTGATGAAGCATTCAGCCATTTCAAACCTCTGAAGAAAATAGAACCAACCAATATTGAAGGCTATAATAAGCTGTACTCGGACTGGAGAAAATTGCTGGAAAGGCATTTAAATAATTAAGTTTTCGATCAATTAGTCTGTCTTGCCAGAACTTTCAGTTGTTATATCTTTTCCGGAAAGAAGTTTTTTTATTTTTCTTATGATTGCGGTAAAACATTCAATCCAAATCAGAAAAAAAGTTTTCTCATTGTTATCTCTATATTTCTCCTAAATTTCATAAGTAATTATCTTCACAAAACATTCACCTCCGCTCCCGTTACTCGCAAAAGAGATTTTCTAATTTTACAGACATCTGCTGAACCACCATCCCCTGCCCAAAAATCAAATAAAATATTTTAACGCTTTATTAAACCTGTTCATGCAACCATAGTCTCAAACCTGTTCAAAAATTATTTATCTAATCTTATCAATTATGAAACTAAATCTCATTTCGAAATTTGCAGGTTTTTTAGCGCTTACGGGAGTAATCGCGTTCTCCTCATGTAAAAAGGATGCCTCAGTAAATCAATCTGAAGATACTCCTGGTGTAATTGCAGCGAAAGACGCAACGCAAGATGATGCTGTTGCTGAAGCTCAATACGATGACGTATTTAATATTACAATGGGTATCCAGGCCTCTGACGCAGGCGAGGATATTGGAATAGGAACCGGGGTCGATGTCATATATCAGAATACAACCAATCCCGATGGAACTAATGCAGTTCAAACCCCTGTTCCTGCTCCCTGTTTTACCATCTTAGTGATTCCTAATACTTCGCATGTATTTCCAAAAACGGTTACAATTGACTTTGGATCTGGCTGCATGGGAAGAGATGGCAAATTGCGGAAAGGTAAAATTATAAGTATCTACACAGGCCCAATGTTCATACCTGGCAGTAAATGTTCAACAACATTTGAGGATTATTATGTTGATAGCTTTAAAATTGAAGGAAAGCATTCTGTTGAAAACACCAGTACTTCCAATCAAAAACAATGGACAGTACGCGTTATAGATGGTAAAATTACTAATACAAATATTGGTGACTGGAAAATGTGGAGCAGCACAAAAACACATACCCAGGTTGAGGGTAACGGGACACCTTTGTATCCTTTGGATGATGTATTTAAAATCACTGGAAGCGCTACTGGCTCTTCATCAAATGGCAATTCCTGGACAGCTTTAATAACAGAACCACTAGTTAAAAAAATTGGCTGTCGTTGGATAGTAAAAGGAATGGTTCGAATTACAAAAAATAACGATAAAGCCGAACTTAATTATGGAAATGGTAGCTGTGATAATAAAGCCATAATTATAATAAACGGGATTTCTTATAATATTATCCTGCGTAAATAAAATTGTTGTTGATTTGTTAAAAACTATTTACTAACTTCACAACAGTTTTCATAGGGTACGGATTAAAAACGGGCCTGGGTATCTACCCCGGCCCAATTTTTTTTTAATAAAGTGAAATATTTTTAAATTGATAACCCTGGGAAGAAAAGTAGTGGAGAATACGGGGTAGCGTGGATTGGAGTCTTGTAAAGGCTTTCAAACTATCATGAAAAACAATTATAGAACCAGGCTTTGCATTTTTAACCACGTTTAAATAGCAATTTTCTTCTGACAGCTTTTCATCAAAATCTCCGCTTAATACTGTCCACATTATAGTTTTAAAATTATACCTGGCTCCTCTTAAAGCTTTTAATTGAAATTTGGAGATTCTTCCATAGGGAGGGCGAAATAGGTTTGAATCAATAATTTCAGCAGCTTTTTCAATGTTTTGAATATATAACTCGTCATTTACTTTCCATCCGTTTAGATGATTAAATGTATGATTGCCGGGCTTGTGCCCATCTTCGATCAATAGTTTATATATGTCAAAATATTTTTTTACGTTATTACCAATACAAAAAAAAGTTGCCAATGCATTGTATTTTTTTAGTTCATTTAAAACAAATGGTGTTACCCCAGGATGGGGTCCATCATCAAAAGTCAGGTATAATATTTTTTCCTCGGTAGTTATTTCCCATATACATTCAGGATACAATTTTTTAAGCAGGAAGGGCGCTTTTACAAGATAAAACATTGAAGAAAAATATTTTTTGATTAATTCAACTTCTTCAAAGAATCTATATCCTACAATTCTATAAAAAAATTTTAAAAATACTTTATGAAATTAAAAAAATTTCTGCTCACTGCCACAGCTATCATTTTTGTATCGGGGTTTTCTGCTTGTAAAAAGGATAGCGGGACCAGTGCTTCTTCTGAAATTGAAACTACATATGAGCTAGGCAGAGACCAGGCTATATCAGATAATTTAAACTCCGATGCTGAATATGTTTTAACCGAAGCAGGGATTGATAATAATTTTGCAGGCAATACACCTGCTAACGCAACCTCTACATTGAATGTTCTTAGCTGTGCAACTGTAACGGTTACGCCATTACAAGGCTTTCCAAAAAGTATTACAATTGATTTTGGAAGCGGTTGTACACCCATCGATGGAGTTACCAGGAGTGGTAAAATATTTATCACTTTAGGTGATTCACTGCGCAAATCAGGTAGCATCGCAGTCATGACCTTTGATAACTATTATGTAAGCGGTTTTAAAAAAGGAAGGAAAAATCACCTGGACAAATACAAGCCAGAATGGCGTAAAAAGCTGGGAACGTAAATGTGAAGATGGAAAAATAACCGCCCCGGGTGGACGCTTCTGGCTGCATACAGGTAAACAAGTTGTAGTCCAGGTAGAAGGGTCATCCACACCATACAATTTAGCGGATGATGTATTTTCAATCACCGGAAGTCATACCATTACCAACCAGGCAGGTGATTCAAGAACTTCAGAAATTACAGAAGCCCTTCAGAAGAAAGTGTCATGCAATAATATTGATAAAGGCAAGATAAAAATTCAGGGAGCAAATCACTATGCAATTATTGATTATGGAGATGGCGTGTGTGACAAAATTGCAACCATATCTATTGATGGCAATACACCCAGAACAATTTTACTCAGATAAAATTATAATTAGTAATTTTTTTAAAAAAACCTGTGAATAGTTCACAGGTTTTTGTTTATCTGGAACTCAACTCTTAATAAGCAACATTATCTTTGCTATATGAGTAAAGTAAGAGTAAGATTTGCCCCGAGTCCCACAGGAGGTTTACATCTGGGAGGTGTTCGTACGGCTTTGTATAATTATTTATTTGCAAAAAAACAGCACGGTGATTTCGTATTAAGGATAGAAGACACGGACCAGGCACGATATGTTAAAGGCGCTGAACAATATATAATTGATTCTCTTAGCTGGTGTGGAATTCTGCCCGATGAAGGACCGCATAACGTTGGCGACTATGCGCCGTACAGGCAAAGTGAAAGAAAAAGTTTTTATAAGGAATTTGCGGAAGAATTAGTAAGGAAAGGCCATGCATATTATGCTTTTGATACGCCTGAAGAAATAGAAGCGCTTAGGGGAAAATTGAAGGCACAGGGACAGAGTAATCTACAGTATGGCCACCAGGTACGGCTTGAAATGCGAAATTCTCTTTCATTATCTGCTGAAGAAACCCAGGCATTACTCAAAACTGATCTGCCCTTTGTAATACGCATCAAGATAAACAGGGATGAATTTGTTTCGTTCAATGACATGATACGTGGCGAAATGCAAATGGATACTAATGGCGTTGATGACAAGGTTTTATTAAAAGCTGACGGAATGCCTACTTATCATCTTGCAGTAGTTGTTGATGATTATTTAATGAAAATAACACATGCATTTCGCGGGGAGGAATGGTTACCAAGCGCACCGGTACATGTGCTTCTATGGCAATATCTCGGCTGGGAAAAATATATGCCAAAGTGGGCACATCTCCCTCTTATATTGAAACCGGATGGTAATGGTAAATTAAGTAAAAGAGATGGCGAGCGACTTGGATTCCCGGTTTTTGCTTTAGGCTGGACGGACCCTGTCTCAAAAGATATAATGAAGGGATTTAGTGAACTTGGCTTTTTACCGGAAGCATTCATAAACATGCTTGCTATGCTGGGTTGGAATGCAGGAACAGAACAGGAGATTTTTTCGTTAGAAGAATTGATTGAAAAGTTTTCTATTGAAAGAGTGCATTCGAGCGGCGCGAAGTTTGATTATGAAAAAGCAAAATGGTTCAATCATGAATGGATCAAAAAAAGTGATGCGAGCCGGCTGGCTCCGGAAGTCAGAAAAATATTCAAAGAAAAAAATATAGCGATAGATGATGAAAATAAATTTAGAAAAGTAATTACGCTTGTGAAGGATCGTTGTACGCTGCTTACAGATTTTTGGGATCAAGCCATTTTCTTCTTTATAACACCAGGCAAAATTGATATTGATTCGCTTTCACCAAAATGGAGTGATACAAGGGATCTTTTTTTTAGTGAATTGATACGAACCTATTTATTAACTAACACATGGGAGGCTGATGAACTTGAGGCAACTTTTAAAGAAATCGCATCTGTCAACAGGATCAAACCAGGTGAGTTAATGCTTCCGTTAAGAATTATGCTTGTTGGTGGCAAATATGGTCCTGGTGTTTTTGAAATAGCTTCATTGTTGGGCAAAGAAGAAACGCTAAAAAGAATTCAGCACACATTGTCATTGTTGTCCGATCTCAAATCTATAAATGGCGGAGCCAAATAATTTGTCTCTACCGGTTAATATTTTTTACTTTTTCAAATTGAATGGTTCTACTTTTATTAAATGAATGTGGAAAAAAATATTTTATCAAAGAGTTCCAGCCAAAGGCCTGTAAAAGTGCTCGTCGCTAAAGTAGGCCTGGATGGCCACGACCGGGGTGCAAAAGTAATAGCTACTTCTTTGCGTGATGCGGGCATGGAAGTAATATACACCGGGCTCAGGCAAACTCCTGAAATGGTTGTTAATACCGCATTACAGGAAGACGTGGATGCAATCGGCGTAAGTATATTATCCGGAGCTCACAATACTGTATTCCCTAAAATATTACAACTGCTTAAGCGACATAAAATGGACGATGTATTGCTTACTGGTGGTGGCATCATCCCCGAAGATGATATGAAAAAATTAAACGAGATGGGTGTGGGTAAATTATTTTCACCTGGCACAAATACTACTGATATTGCCGCCTATATAAAGAACTGGGTAAAGGAAAACAGGAGTTTCTAAAATTAACCATTACACAACGTTTCAAAAAAAATCAACTATGTATTCGACTATACTCACGACTTTAGAAAATGGAATATTCACTATTACAATCAACAGGCCAGATAAATTAAATGCACTGAATAAAACTGTTTTATCAGAACTGGATGGGGCTATACAAAATGTTTATGATGATAAAAATATAAAAGCGGCCATAATCACGGGGCAAGGAGTAAAAGCATTTGTTGCCGGAGCAGATATATCCGAGTTCAGAGAAGTAAGTGATGACAAAGGTGCGGGGCTTGCAAAAAGAGGACAGGAAATATTTTTCAGGATTGAAAACGCTCCAAAACCAATAATAGCCGCGGTTAACGGATTCGCACTGGGCGGTGGCTGTGAGCTCGCAATGGCTTGTCATTTCAGGCTGGCAAGTGACAATGCAAAATTCGGACAACCTGAAGTTAACCTTGGATTAATACCGGGATATGGAGGTACCCAGCGTTTAACCATGCTGGTTGGTAAAGCGAAAGCTATGGAATTAATGATGACAGGAAATATGATTGATGCAAACGAAGCTAAAACATTAGGCCTCATAAATTATATCACAAGTCCCGAAACACTTTTTGAAAAATCAAGAGAGATACTCAATATCATTCTTACTAAATCACCTGTAGCCGTTTCGAAAGTAATTGCTGCCGTAAATGCTTATTACAATTATGATAAAAATGGTTTTGACGAAGAAATTAAATTATTCGGTGAAACATTTGCTTCCGATGATAAGAAAGAAGGTACAAGTGCATTTATCGAAAAGCGTAAGCCCAATTTTAAGGAAACGGAATGTTTTAATTAAATATCCGGATAACTTTTACAAATCTTCCCTGGTAATACTTATTGAATTCTGTAATAACAACTCCATATGCTTTGCCCGATGTGGAATGAATAAATTTAAGCCCTTTATTATTGTTAGAAATAATAATTCCCATATGGCCTATAATTCTTTCTGTACTGTCAGTGCCAGTGAATAAAATAAGGTCACCTGTTGTGCCTTTGCTAATAGGGATTTCTGTTCCTGTATTTTTAAAATCCTTAGAAGAACGTGGAACCTGTATGTCGTAATGATTAAAAACATATGTTATAAAGCCGGAACAATCGAAACCTGCAGAAGGATCAGTGGATGCATACTTGTAGGGAATTCCAATAAGTGATTCAGCAAAAGCAACTAAGCTATCAGGCCGTACATTTTTTTTAAATATATTCAATACAGGTAAACTATCTTTTCTGACAGGATAGCTTTGGCTGTTAATTAACTGCGAATCTTCTCCGGGCATTTCTTTAGTCTTTTTTTCGTCTTGTTCTACCTGGTAATTATTTACTGGCTGATGGGTAAACAGGTAAAACAGAAAAATCAAGAAAGCAAATACCAGGAGAAAAGTAAATATTTTCAAAATTGTAATGTTCACGCTTAAAGTGCTAAAACGAATATAACGCAATACAATTGCTTTTCTCAAAACTACCTTCGACTCAGGCATTGATAAAAAATGAACTACCCCGAGGCAGAGCCATCGAGGTATCAAGCGGAAGAAGGTTTATTTTTTAGTTTGAATAAATAACCCCGGAGCAGAGCCCCGAGGAATTCTTTAGATTAAAAAAAGCATTGACAAACAGGTTTGTTTATAAATCGGAATTGAAAACTGATATTGAAAATAATTTCAAGAATAATTTTTATCAATGCCTTTAGTTTTAAATTAAATTTGTAGGTAGCTTATAAACTAAATTTTATAAATAAAAGTTTAATATGGAGACAAGGATTGAAAAAGATACAATGGGAGAAGTTAAAGTACCCGCTACAGCTTACTATGGTGCACAGACTCAGCGCAGTATTGAAAATTTTAAGATTGCACAGGACATTAATAAAATGCCCAAAGAAATAATCCAGGCGTTTGCGTATTTGAAAAAAGCTGCAGCTATCACCAATTTTGATTCAGGAGTTTTAACAAAAGAAAAATGTGAACTGATCAGCAAAGTTTGTGATGAAATTCTTGAAGGAAAATTAAATAATGAATTTCCCCTTGTTGTATGGCAAACCGGTAGTGGCACGCAAAGTAATATGAACGTTAATGAAGTTATTGCCTATAGAGCGCATGTCTTAAATGGTGGTAAACTCACTGATAAAGAAAAAGTATTACATCCAAATGATGATGTAAATAAATCCCAATCAAGTAATGACACTTTTCCTACCGCTATGCATATAGCGGCGTATAAAATATTAAATGATCATACAATACCGGCTATTGAAAATCTAAAAAATACTTTGTCCGCGAAGTCGGGTGAATTTATGCATATAGTGAAAATTGGCCGAACTCATTTCATGGATGCGACACCATTGACTCTTGGGCAGGAATTTAGCGGCTATACCTCACAGTTAGAGCATGGTCTCAGAGCAATCAAAAATACGTTGAACCATTTAAGTGAACTTGCTCTAGGAGGCACAGCTGTAGGAACGGGCATAAATACACCGCCGGATTATGCAAAAAACGTTGCCGAAATTATTGCAGAAATTACAGGGTTGCCATTTAAAACTGCGGAAAACAAATTTGAATCACTTGCTGCTCATGATGCAATTGTAGAAACGCATGGAGCTCTGAAGACTGTAGCGGTAAGTCTTATGAAAATAGCAAACGACATCAGGATGTTATCATCAGGCCCTCGTAGTGGGATTGGTGAAATTCATATTCCGGATAATGAACCTGGCTCTTCAATTATGCCCGGTAAAGTGAATCCTACACAATGTGAAGCGCTTACTATGATCGCGGCACAGGTTATGGGAAATGATGTTGCATTAAGTATCGGAGGTGCGACGGGACATTTTGAATTAAATGTTTTTAAACCAATGATGATCTATAATTTTTTACACAGCGCGAGATTAATAGCAGATGGATGCAACAGCTTTAATGAAAAATGTGCGATGGGAATAGAACCAATCAAGGATAATATTAAAAAACACGTTGACAATTCCCTAATGTTGGTAACCGCACTTAATACTAAAATAGGTTATTATAAGGCAGCAGAAATTGCTCAAAAAGCACATAAGGAAAATACCACTTTAAAAGAAATGGCGGTAAAATTAGGCTACCTTACTCCCGAAGAATTTGATGCATGGGTGATACCAAAAGACATGGTTGGAATTATTTCTTAGGAGAATATGAAGCAGGCATCGTTAAAGGAAATTAATGCGGATAATACTTGTAAATAGTTCTGGCCGAAGACGCTTATAACTATTAATTAGTTTACTATAATTTTTTCCGTCTTCAGCATTATATCATATGCATTGGACAGCTTAAGAATATACATGCCCGAACTAAGCATTTTTATATCTATCGAAAAATTATTATTGTTATTTCTGCCTGCTAAAAGCAATTTTCCTGTTGCGTCGTATATTTTATAATTCAAAGGCTTACTTATATTACTTATACTTTTTACGTATAAAATATTAGTTGCAGGATTTGGAGAAATTTTAATGGTTGTATTACTCGTATATGTAAACAGCGAATCACTATTTAAAGAAAGCACTTTGCCTGCGTAACTAAATTCCAGTATCCTTCCGGCATTTGGCGGAGAAGATCCTCCTCCATTATATGAGCCAGTTGGCCCGCTTGTCTGGCCTGAGATATCACAGGCTACATAAATTTTTAATCCATCCGGCGATATACAAAGATCCCTATATCTCCCTTGCCCCCGCATGGCCGGAATTGTAGAGCTGTCAGTTACAAAAGTTCCTGCCGCATCAAGATGAAGCCTGAATACTTTTCCTGCTTTTAACGACGTTAACAACAACGAACGGTCCCAGTTTGGGATTACATTTTTTTCATAGACATCAATGCTTGATAAAGCGACGGTAGGCCAGGTAAGATAATTACTGTTTAATGATCCCGGATTAGGATCAGTATACATTGTGTAAATTGGATCTAAGGAAGATAGACCAGCACAATTCGACTGTTCGCTGCTTACCGTTTGATTGGCCAGTGTTAATCCATTATAATTCCCATCGCAATATCCTGATAATTTGGGCCAGCCGTAGTTGCGGCCATTTGAAATAATATTTACTTCATCATCGCTTTTGTCCTGCTGCTCACTTTGGTATAAAATTCCATTGCCTCCAAAAACGATTCCCTGTGCATTTCTGTGTCCCCAGCTCCACACGGCAGTTACTTTCGAAGCCGCATCCGTGTACGGGTTATCGCTAGGGATCCATTTATCCTGTAATCCTGCATCACCATCAGGCTCCAGGTTGAAGCGTAATACCTTGCCTTCCAGCGTATCTCTTGTTTGCGCATTGTTTGTTCTGCCTGCATTATTAAACTGCCCGGCACCCATATCCCCTATTGTATAAAACAGGTATGATGTACCGCCAATATTTCCAATTGCCAGTCTGCCAGAATTATGATCATTGCTGCCATTAAGTGTTGAAATAATTACCTGCTCATTGCTGAATGTATGAGTCATACGATCATAGTCATATCTCACAATTTTTGTTTTAAAATTGCAAGGACCACTGCCGCCTGAGCATGCGGAACTTGCAGCATAATGATATACATAAGCGAGGTACACCCAGGGTTTTGAAGGATTTGGCCACTGGCTATACATACTTGGATGTAATACCATCCCCATCAAACCACCTTGCGGCCATTTCGGAGGACTCGTAAAATCTTTTAATGAGCTGAGATCCATCAGCAAGGTTTTACCGCCATTTGCAGGATTTATCCTGTCAACTTTATAAGTGAAATTTTCGGTAACCCAGAGGGAATCATCCGGCCCCCAGGTAAGCTCCCATGCTGAATTCAATTGATATGAGGGGTTTACCACCCTCATATTAAATGGCTCATTCTGACTAAATGATTTAGTCAAAATTAGTAATGAACCGAAGATAAAAAAAGACTGCGTTAGTATTTTTTTCACAGACATTATGTTTTACAAATGCCGCTATTAGGCGGGAAATTCATAAACGATAAACTACAGGACATTATTTTTGATATGGAAATAAATAAGTATGTACAACCCTATTTGCTTGCCACTATCCGGCATAATAATATATAAGAAAATACGTTTGAGTTGTGGATAGGTAAGTTGGCTAATGCCGCCAAAGAATACAAAATATGAATATGAAAAATTATTCTCGGAAAGAGAATCTTTTCCTGAATATGAGGGAAATATGTATCAGGCATTTTTCGACAAAGAGGAGAAATCTTACTATCTGTTACATTATAGGATTTTGCATTCTTCAAACAGCTATTCCACTACACCTGCTTTCACAAACAACAAAACTCGAATTTAGCTATAGTTATTTTAATCTCTCACGAAATAATGGAGGTGGTACACTTGAACAAGGAGATACCATCGAAATTCATGCTTTGGCAAAAGTGAATTCCACAACAAATAATTTTTATTTTATTGATAGCATCCCTACAGGAACACAATACATAAGCAATTCAGTTAAAGTTATTACCAATGAGGGAGTGTTATATGGTGGCCCGTATACTGATGCAACAAATGATGATGCAGGAGTATATGATGCGACTGGTACTAAAAGGCTTAGGGTAAATCTTGGCACAGGATTTTCAAACGCCCGGAACGGAGTAAATTTTGGAAATACAACTGGAGGTGGCACAATTACCGCGGCCAGTGTACCAAAATTTTATGGTTCTACATTATTTATTGTCGCCTATAAGCTCGTAATTACCGCTAACTACGGAGATACTATACATCCAACCGGCAATTATTATTTCGATACTTCAGGAACTAACAGGAGATACCGGTTTAATTACGGAGGAATTAAAGTGATACAAAACCAGGCACTATGTAATAATTTTTCAAGTGCAAGTTTTACGGCGGAAAGTTCATTCGGAGCAGGCACTGTTAAAAACAGGGCACTGGCCGCAATAGTTCCCGGTTACACCAAAGTAAATTTAGCGGCGAACACACCGGCAGATAATTTTTACTCGATCGTAAACAACACCAGTGCAACGGGAGCCACTGACAATAGCACTCCTTATAAGCCCACCACAAATAACACCCGGGTGTTTGGTGGCTTCTGGGATATTATAGGAGACCATACAGGAGCGTCAAATCCTCTCACAGGAAATTTGCCGGTAGCATCGGGGCAGACGGGAGGATACATGCTTGTTGTGAATGCGGCATTTACTACTGGTGAAGCTTACAGGGATACTATTAAAAATGTATGCCCGAATACATACTACGAATTTTCCACCTGGGTTAGAAATATCTGTGGTGTATGTGGAATAGATCAAACAAGTACTGCAACATATGCACCCGGCGTATTACCAAACCTTTCTTATACTATAAACGATGTGGATTATTATACAACAGGTAATATTCTGCATGATACACTCTGGCAAAAGCGGGGATTCATTTATAAAACCGGACCTGCAGAAACCCAGTTCAGGATTACAATTAAAAATAACGCCGCAGGTGGAGGTGGTAATGACTGGGTACTTGATGATATAAAACTTGCAACATGTTACCCGAACCTGATCAATAATCCAAAAGATACAGCTACTTCTTGCTCGGGATATCAATTGACCCTTAGTGATACAGTTAAAAGCTATTTTAATAATTATACAAACTTTTGCTGGGAAAAAAGTATGGATGGTATAAACTGGGCAAGCACCGGAGTTTGTGGAACAAAAATTCCAGTTCTGGTCAATGGTTTATGGCAATATGTTGTAGACACCTCTTTTACAACAATTACAGCTGATAGTGCTACTTATTATCGTCTTAAGGTAGGAACTACTTTTTCAAATCTAAACGACCCTAACTGTTCTGTTAACAATAGTCAGAAAATCTTTATTAAAGTCTACAACGCGAGTTGCAGCGTTCTCGATACTAAAATATTAAATTTTAATGGTAAGATAGGCAATGATAACGCAACACTTAAATGGACGACTGAATACGAAGAGAATGTCAACTATTATCTTGTTGAAAAAAGCTATGATGGAATTAATTTTTCAAGCACAGGGACTGTCTCAAAGAATATAGATATAAATAATGCAAATTATATTTTTAATGACCCGGAAAAAATTATATCAGTAGCATACTATAGATTAAAATTAGTAAGTACATCTGATAACGCTAGTAAATACTCGAATGTAATTGCTCTGTACAATAATGACGCTTCTTTTAAAATTTCTACAATCAATCCATTTAGAAGCAATGTGAAAATAGAAATTTATATCCCACAAAGTGGAGAAGTAGAATTGAATCTTTTTGATGCGTTTGGAAAGCCGGTGAACAAAAAGAAAGTTCTGCTTAATAAGGGAAATTCAAGAGTGTTTATGGATAATGCCGATAACCTATCCACAGGGGTATATATATTAAGAGTCCAATTCAATAATAAAATAATTCAAAGTAAATTATTTAAATCAAATTAAAAGTTAGAGCATCTTCATCAATAGGGCAATACGAAAGTACGCTGATAAAATTTTTGAATCTATGGGGTTAAAACTTTATTTGCTGCTGCAAAACTTAATACTCACTGATCATCCCGGTATTCATAATTTATGAAAATGGTAAAGTCAATAATTCTCAGATCCCGACACTTACATGCCTGTTATATTTGCCGAGATGGTGTCCCCAGATGAAATGTAATTACGGTCACGCCTTTCCAGAAATAAGATTAAGCAATACTTTTACTTAAAATAATGTCCATTTTTTTTAAAACAACAAACCGACTGAATGAGTCGGTTCCCTTTTCAAAAATGTATTATCGTTAAAATACCTGGTATTGCCCCACTTCATAACTTGCCTTGTTAACTCCATCGTCAAAATCAAAGTAGATTTCGCCAACATCCCTGGCAAACCAACGCTGATCTGTTTCTAAAGCAATTGGCGAACCGGTTATAAAAAACTCATATTTTACTTTAATCACATCCGGGAAGTTAAATGTTCCGATCGTTACAGGAACTGCCTTTTCGAGAAGTGTCATTTTAAAAAATCCTGAAAATGGCAATCCGGAGATACTACCTGATACATTGGGAGATTGCCAGGTAGTTCCTGCCGCAACATTATCTTTCAGGAATGCAAATTCCCCATCAACTGGCTGATCGAAAGGAATATAATTGCTATAATTTAAATATTGATAATAGTCTCCTCCGGGTTTACGATAATATGCAGAATCCGGAACTCCTGTAGGAGGGACCAGGTCAGCAGTAATGGTTGAATAAGTATTACCAATAAAAGCCGGGGTATAATTAATGACATCGTAGCGCACTGAATCGGATGGCGTACCTCCAACCAGGCCATAAATCCAGTTAGAATTTATTGCTGTTGGGAAATAATCACCGGAAGGCACTACGCCTGGCAAGAAGGTAATATCAAAATTACATGAACTCACACCATATGTTACGGCAAAAGATTGAAGCCCCGCATTGGTTGGTGTTCCAGTTCCTGCAAGAGTTATCGATTGTATACCTGTAGATGCGAAGTTTCCGGAGCCGGCAAAGGTAACGCCGTTCACTGTATTGGTGGTAATATTGTAAGTACCTGCTGTGGTAACATTCACTTGTATTTGAACTGTATTAGCAGCATTTAAAAAAATACCCTGCTGATATATTCCGGCTATGTTGAATGGTGTACAATTACCCCCTCCCCCTCCAAGTGTACCCGCAGATGATGAACCATAATCTACCATAAACCCACATTGGCTATTACCGTAAGTCACAATATATGAATTGCTGCCGGAATTTGTTGGTGTACCATTACCAACAAGTGTTACAGTTTGCTGCCCCGCACTTGTGAATGTTCCACTTTGAGAAAATGTAACACCATTAACAGTACTGGAAGATATTGTGAATGTTCCCGGCGTCGTAACTGTAACTGCAACCTGGACCGTATTTGCAGAAGTCATTGTTACCCCCGGTGAATATGATCCGCTTACAGTAACAGGTTTACAAACTCCAGAACTGTCGCCCAGCAATCCCGATGAAGAATTTCCCCCACCTGTGATATTGATAGTAGAAGTAAATTTCCCCGCGGTCAATTGAACTACTGTTCCTGTAGAGTCAAGAGCAGATCCGGAAAAATTACCTGCAATAAGATTATTCCCGTACGAAGTAATGTTCACAATAAATTCCCCTACCAATTGCGTGGCTTTGTAGAGTTGTTTCGATCCGGCGGTATAATCAAATGATGATTGAAACAATGATGCTTTATAAGTACCTGTTGCAAAATTATTAGCGTACAGGATAAGGTTAAAAGTTTGTCCCCCGGTATATGATGTTCCCAAAAGATGAAGCTCTTTATTTGAACCCGCCGAAACAATATACGCCGTATCCATGTCACCCTGAAATTGAGTTTGTCCCTCTTTGAACTCCCATTTGCCGGCGGGGATTGCAAGATTTCCATCTTCAACACTGTATTCCTTTTGGCAGCTATTAAAAAACAGCATGGATAGAAAAATATAAAATGCGCTTTTGATTGTTTCCATAACAGGTATTTAATTTATTTTTTGGGTACTGTAAAATTGATTATGAAACCTGCATTTCATCGTTAACGAGCGTTTTTGTTTCTAAACTTTGTGAAGGTGAATTTTTTATATGCGTTTTAAAAAATCTTTTTTGAAAAACAAGAATCGTTATTATGCCCGTAGATATAGAAGCGTCGGCAATGTTGAAAATTGGCCGGAAAAATTCAAATTCCTCTCCACCCCAAACGGGAATCCATGCCGGGAAATGCGTATTTCGAATAATTGGGAAATACAGCATATCCACCACCTTTCCATGCAAAAAACCGGCATATCCATGCGCGGGAAATATCCTGGCTATATTATATGCGTTGATACTGCTATCTTCGAATATAAGTCCGTAAAACATACTGTCAATTAAATTCCCAAGTGCGCCTGAAAATATCAATGCCGCACATAGGATAAAACCCGGATGGTATTTTTTTTCGATAATTTTCTTGAGATAAAAAACACCAAAAATCACCGCGGCAAGCCGGAACAAGGTCAACATCATTTTGCCCCACTCGCCGCCAAACTTCCATCCGTAAGCCATTCCTTCATTTTCGATAAAATACAGCCGGAACCAATTACCAATTATTGCATGAGATTCTCCTGCATGAAAATGGGTCTTTACATATATTTTAAGTGCCTGATCAGCAAGTACAACCAGGCAAATAATCAAAAAAACATTTCTTCCTTTCACTTAATAAATTTTGTCCAAAGGACTCCTTTGGAGATTCGCAAAGATAGCAAAATTGAGGTTGGCTATAAATCAATTACGTTAATTATTGTTAGTGAAATTCACACTTCAAACGATTTTATCGGGATTAATATTGTCGAAATCCTTTGTTGACAAATCTATAAATGGAGTATTTCACTCTTCAAAATATACCCTTTTGACACGCTGTGATATTCCGGTCATTATTTCATATGGTATAGTTTCCGCCCATATTGCTATTGTTGAAAGTGGCAAATCTTTTCCGAAAACTAAAACTGAGTCACCTTCGTGTATAGTTTCAAAGCCGGTCACATCGAGCATGGTCATATCCATGCAAACATTACCAACCACAGGCACCAATTTATTCTGCACCAGCATTTTACCTTTCCCGTTTCCAAGGCTCCGGGGATAACCATCAGCATAACCGATACGCACGGTTGCAATAGTGCTGTCTCTTTCCAGCTTTGCATTTCTACCATAGCCCACTGTTTCGCCTGCCTTAACCTTTTTAATTTGCGATATTGTAGTGGTAAGGGTTGTAACATGTTGAAGTTTTTGTTGCATCGTCTTGTTACTGTCAATTCCGTATAGGCCAATACCAAGGCGCACCATATCCATCTCCTCCTGCGAATGACGGCTAATGGCTGAGGTGTTGGCTGCATGCTTATAAAATGGATAGTTCAGCGACTCAGCCAGAAATTGAGTACATGCTATAAAAATCTTTAACTGTTGTTTTGTAAATAAATCATGTTTTGCATCTTCACTGGCAACAAGATGGGTAAATACTGTCATTACTTTAAGCACTGAATCAGATGAAAGATGGCCGGCCAGTTCTTTTAAATCATCCGGGGTGAAACCCAGCCTGTGCATACCTGTATCTATCTTTATATGAACCGGGTAATTATTCAATCCATTTAATTTTAGAAAGTTTTCAAATTCTTTTAAAATTGAAATTGAAAACATTTCCGGCTCAAGATTATAATTTACAAGAGATGTGAAAGTACTGGCTTCAACATTCATTACCATTATTGGTAAATTAATTCCCGCCTTTCTTAGCTCCACCCCTTCGTCAGTATAAGCAACAGCCAGGTAATCTATTTTTTGATATTCAAGAACTGAAGCAATCTCGTAGCTTCCGCTTCCATAGCTGAAAGCTTTTACCATTCCCATAATCCTGGTTGTGGGCTTGATGAGCTTTTTGTATTGCCTGAGGTTATGAACAATTGCGTTCAGGTTTATTGAAAGGACGGTCTGGTGAACTTTTTGCTCCAATGCAATGGCTATTTGCTCAAATCCAAAGGTCCGGGCTCCCTTAACCAAAATATTTTCATTATGAAAATGGAGTGGGGAAATATTTTTTAAAAAATCTGCAACCGTCAGGAAAAAATGCGTGTGCTTTAAAATCGAAAATTGTTGTTGATGGTAGTATATTTCCGGCCCAATTCCTACCAGCTTATTTATATTTTTACGATGCAGCAGTGCAGCAACTTCAGCGTAAAGCTCACCGGGTTTACGCCCGGATTGTAAAATATCTGATAATATAACGGTCTGCTGTGTATGCAGTTTTTGCTGTAAAAGGAAATTAATAGCTATGCTCAAAGAATGGAGATCATTACTATAGCTATCGTTGATTATGGTGCAATTATTAATGCCCTGGTTAAGTTCCAGTCTCATAGCAATTGGATAGAGCGAAGCAAATCCCGAAACGAAGTGCTCTTTGTTTTTATTAAGTAAAAACAATACGCCCCAGCAAGTAATGGCATTCTCTATTGAAGCATCATCAATGAATGGGATGGTAATGGAACAAGATGCCTCTTTATAGATTCCCTTAATATTTGTTGAATTCTTTTTTTTGTTTATGGAAGAAATTTGTAAATCATTACCCTCTTTTTTCCCCCAGGAAAATAGTTTTAGAGGACAATTATCGTGATCCATCTGTTCTTTAAACCTTTTAACTTCCTTGTCTAATACACCATCATCCGCACAATAAAGCAGGTATTCTGAGTGTACAAATAACCGAAGCTTGTCTTTAATTTTTTGTACCGTGCTTTCAAATCCTTCGTCATGTGCCTGGCCGATGTTGGTAAATACGCCTATGCCCGGCCTTATAATTTTTTCAAGCTTTTCCATTTCCCCGGTAGTTGAAATACCCGCTTCAAAAATGGCAAGCGTGTGAGACGAATTTATATTCAATACACTCAGCGGAACACCCAACTGGGAATTATAACTGCCGGGGCTTCTTACTATAGCAAATTCATTTTCCAATAAATGGGTAAGCCATTCTTTTACAATTGTTTTACCATTGCTTCCTGTGATACCAATTACAGGAAGTGTTGTTCCACCGGGCAACAATTCATACTTGGATCTATGTGCAGCAGCGAGGAGTTGTAACGCCTTAGTCACATCTTTCACCATGATTACATTTGCGCCTGCGATGGCATTAAGATTTATATTCCTGTCTTCTACTAAAAAATTTCTAACCCCTTTTTGAAAAAGCGGTTCTACAAATTCATTACCATTTCGATGAGCAGTATTAAGAGCAAAAAAAATGGTGCTTTCAGGAAACAAAATTTTCCTGCTATCAAGTGAAAGATAGGCTGGATGCTGTATATCAGCATTATAGTTTAACAGTTTTCCTCCCGTGAGTTTAGTTATTTCCCTAATCGTATAATTAATCGTTACGTTCAATGGCGCGGTCTTTAAATTTATTTGGAGTACCTGCTTGCTGCATTTTTCTTATTATTTCTATAAACTGAATAAAAGACTGAACCAGCCAGGCACGAAACAATTACCAATAATGACACCCATATAGGTAAGTGAATGTCAAAATATTCTACAAGCATTTTAATACCAATAAAAACAAGAACTATCGCAATTCCTTCTTTAAGGTATTGAAATTTGTTAACTGCACCTTTCAATAAAAAAAACAATGATCGCAGCCCCAGCACTGCAAAAATATTGGAAGTGTAAATCACAAACTTAGTTTGTGTAATTGCAAATACAGCAGGAATAGAATCAAGAGCAAATACTACATCAGTAGTTGCAAGAAGAATCAAAACAACAAAAAGCATGGTAAAATGTCTTTTGCCGTTGATCTTTTCTGTAAATTTTCCTGAGTGACTATCCTTAACCAAAGGAACTATTTTTTTTAATAATTTATAGACTGCATTGTCTTCGGGCTCAAATTCTTTATCACTGTCAACAAGGAACATTTTAACGCCAGTATAAATGAGAAATCCTCCAAAAACATACAAAATCCAGGAGAATCTTTCTACTAATACAATTCCAACGGTTATAAAGATTACTCTTAAAATAATAGCTAATAAAATTCCCAGGAGCAATACCCTGTTGGTGTTTTTTTCAGGTATTCCAAAATAAGAAAAGATTAAAATGAAAACGAAAATATTGTCAACACTGAGTCCCCACTCCATCAGATAGGCGCTAATATATTCAAGGGCAACTCTCTGACCATCAGTAAACCATATAAATAAAAAAAAACCAAATGCCAGGCTTACCCAAAATATGGTTTGAAAAAAAGCCTGTTTTATTGTTACTGTCTTTGATTGTTTGCTTAGGATTCCAAGATCAAAAATAATTGCGACCAACAGCACTATTCCGAATACGAGGTAGGTCCATTCTATTGCATCCATTTATAAAGTATTCGGGCAAAGATAAGTTTTGGCCACAGGTTAAGGTTTACATCGAAAATATTTTATCAATTTTGTCAGATACTATATTTTCGCCTTCTCCACCATTGATAACTGAATCCAAATAATATGATAATCAGAACAGGGAATGCAATGTTAATTATTTGCCATACGGATTTTTGATCAGCAACTTTTGTAGAATCGAGTAACCTTAATGTGTAGTCCTTGGCACGCGCTTCACTCAGACCGCCATTATTGATAAGATATTCAATACAGTTTTCCACAAATTGCTTATTGGCAAACTGGTATTGATACTGCGTTTCAACAGTGTAGGGATTCACTCCCATTGGTAGCGGTTCGCCTTGCAAGACTCCATTTAATGGTATGTCGCCATCAGCAACCAGTATCATTTTATTCTCCCGCGCCCCCTGGGGCAAAAATGATGTATTATATTTTGCCATAGTATCCATATTTGCCTGGCTGATCCTGTTCTTATAAAGTGAAGTGAATATACCTTCCAATAAAACCGCCGCGGGAATATTTTGTTTTTTATAGGCATTGTCCTCCGGTGCATTGCGATTTTCAGTACCACTTATAAGTGCGGGAGTTTCTATGGTTCTTGAATTTGATGACGAGCTTAAGAGTATTGTTTTAACAATACCAGGAGCACTCACCGTATCTATAGAGTTCACAAATTTTCCGGCAACAAGTCCCAGGTTTTTATTGATTACACTATTTTGTTTTGATTCAAATAATGGAAAATAGTTCCAATGCAAAAATTCAAATTGCTTGTTTCCATTTACATCAAATGGTAAAAAATCGCATTGAAGGTCCATCAAAAGATCAGGATTAATTCTTGCACCGTACCTGAATAAAAGATCTTCGAGCCTGAGATTACGGTCATATGCAACCACCTGATTTTTCATTTGCAGGCTGTCCATTTCTGCTTCCAGCCTGTCAATGAACCAGAACACTTTCCCTCCACGCATTATGTATTGATCGATTTTTAATTTTTCTTCATCGCTAAACGGGATCGTTGGCTTTACTATCAGCAGCAATTTGAAAGTATCCGGTATTCCTGGCTCATTTGCAATATTTATAGTAAATAAATTATAATTTTTTCTCAAAACATTTTCAACCAAATCGTATGTGTTAGCGCCAGCAGGTTCGCCATTCCCAATGGAATATGCGACAAGCGGCTTTTGATTTTCCTGTACTTTTAATAAGGCATCTGCAAATTTATATTCAAGCAACGCCTCTGCACTATTCAACTCCGGCGGTGTAATTATTGTTTTCGTTCCCGAATATAAATTTAAGGGTACTACCTTATCCTTGTAATAAACCAAAGCAGCAGGATAAACGTATTGCGATTGTTCTCCCGCTTTTAACTGAACTTTTAAATTGATGGGAACAATACCTAATGATGTGAGCGTATCAGCATAAGTCCTGGAAGTTCCCGGCATCATATCTTCAGGAGAAAGAACCCTGTAGCGGATGTTTCCTTTTGCATATTCTTTAAATTCCTGAAGTAATTCTACTGAAGTATTAGAAAGCTTTTTAAAGCCGGAAGGTAATTCTCCTTTTAAAAAAATATCCACTTCCACAGTTTCATTCAAATTCCTTAGTATTTTTTTAACCGGGGAAGATATAGTAAATCTTTTTTCATTGGTAAGATCAACTCTGTAATGAAATGTCGCTGCAAGAAAATTTATTGCTACCAAAATGATAACAACAATAATGAAAACCCATCTTTTATTTAGGTGAGAAAACTTCATTGCTTACCTATAGTGTTTTTTGACAAGATTTTTTGTGTTGAAAAAAGAAATAAAAAAATAATACTTAGAAAATATATGATATCCCTTGTATCCGCGACTCCCCGGCTAATGCTGCGATAATGAAAATCAATTCCAGCCATTTCCAGGTAATAATCGGCACTGCCTGAAAAGACAGGCAGCTTACTTACGGCGCTAAATCCAAAATATAAAATAAGGCATGAGAATGTAGCTGTTAAAAAAGCGACAACCGCATTGGAGGTAAGAGCAGAACACGACAAACTAATTGCTGCAAATACACCCGAAAGAAAAATTAAACCAATATAAGAACCTATAATTCCGCCGCTGTCAATACCTCCTGTCGCTGCAAAATGATGGATAGTATAAACGTATAAAAGTGTAGGCAAAAGCGAGATTACAATAACTATGATCACGGAAGAATATTTTCCTGTAACAATTTGCCATTGGGTAAGAGGGCGGGTTTGTAATATTTCAAAAGTTCCGGTTTTAAATTCATCTGCAAAGCTGCGCATGCATAAAGCCGGCACAAGAAAAATGAAAATCCACGGAGCAATTTCGAAAAACTGGTCAAGTGTAGCATAACCAAAATCAAAGATGTTATTGTCTTTTAAAAAAAAAAGATAAAATCCCGTAACTAGGAGAAATAGAATAATGGTAATATAACCTGTAAGGCTGCTGAAAAACTGGCGTAATTCTTTTTTGGCAATAGAGATCATCCTCGGGGAACTTTATGTTCAGGTTTGAAAAGTAGTTAAAAGTTTTTGATTTGAAATAAAGCAGCGTTTTAATATCTGTTAATGTCTATATAGTAATGGCTTAAGTTTAATTGATCTTGCGTCATTTTTATAAATTTAAAGTATCTCTGAAATTAAGAAGGACCCTATCTTTCTTTTAATAGGAAAGGCAATCTTCAGAGATTCTGCTATGAAAAGTTTACCTAAACAAACTGCTGAACCGTCTCATTAAAGAGACGGTTTCTTTATTGCGCGCCGTGCATGGGATATTTCTATAGGATGAAAGTTCCGAACGAGCCGAGTTGGAAGGAATCGTTAGC
>JBKJRY010000303.1:0-32727 GCA_046593045.1 Chitinophagaceae bacterium
CATACATAAATTTGCAGGCTTTTTGCCTATTTTGCAAATAACCTGCAACTATTCTACCGCCTTTTCTATAGAAAAGGCAAGTATTATACCTAGTTGAGATTTTTTGAGGGACGACTATTTAGTTTTCGTCAAAAATTTGGAACAGAAGGTAAATTGTGTGCAAAAAAAAGGGACCCAGATTGAAATCTAGTCCCGCTTTAAAATCCAATATCCTATGAAAAACCGAGACGAAGATAATAGGGAAATTCATATTTTACAAGACTTTTAAGAAGATTTTCCAAATAAAAGTATGTATACTCAATTTAATTTATTTAATGGTTAGTGTTGTTGATTAAAAGGCAATACTATTGCAATGCTTATTTTGCAAGCCAACTTTTTTAATAAAGCTGTACGGAAAAAATCAGAAAAATAGTAGTATTACCTTTAATTTAAAACCAGCTTTTGGTCGACTTTTTACTTCTGCCGCCAAGTCCGAGGGAGCCTAATACTTTTCGCAATAGCGATTTTAGGTTTAAAGAATGTTTAGGCCTATTCATTAGGAATGTCATCCTCTGTTATTGTTATCAGAATATCTTTGGTTAAGGATGGTACACTTGCAATTCTATTAGCCTGTCTTTCTAATGACTTCTCAAATAGATTACGTGCATATCTTCCATTCCCAAATGATTTATCTCGATTATTAAAAGTAGTAGTGATAACTTGAAGTAATTTTTTCTCTGCATCAGCTGTTAAGATATAATCAAGTTTACTACAATTTAATTTAAAGATTGCCCCTAATTCGCTTGGTGGATAATCCGCAAATTCAATGTACCGATTGAATCGCGATTTGAAACCAGGATTGGAATCAATGAAAGTTTTCATTTCGTACGTATAACCTGCTAAAATCACAATTAATTTATCCCTGTCATCTTCCATTCGCTTAATCAAAGTCGCCACCGCTTCTTTTCCAAAATCATCTTTATGTTCTCCAACCAGAGAATAAGCTTCATCAATTGTCTTGTTCACTTTGACCGCTGTTTGCCCTAAGTATTCCGCTACTAATCCCGAACGGTCTGTTTCAACTAATTGCCCTTTTTTAAGTATTCCTAAATGCATATATATTTTTGCAATTATTCTAGCAATCGTTGTTTTGCCAGTTCCTGGAGAACCAGTAAATACACAATGATATGAAACCTGAGAACTTTTTAATCCAACTTTTTCTCTTTCTTTTTGAATAGTTATGTAGTTAATTAAAGATTTTACTTCTTGTTTTACCGCATTAAGTCCAACAAGAGTTTCAAGTTCATTGAGAATTTCAGCTATGGTTTCTTTTTCATTTACTTTGGAAATATTTAATGATTTATTTTCTTCATCTGAAAGAGGATTGTGAGTAAATTGATAGATTTCCTTTAAAACATTTTCCTCTTCTTTTGAAATAGAATTATCAGCCTTTGCAATAATGTTTGCGAAGCGATATAAAATTGTAGCATACTCATCAAACAATGGATCACTGATCAGTTTCAATGCAGTTGTTATCGATAAAGCATTTCCCAAAATTTTCGGTGAACTTTCTTTAGTATTATCCTGAATAGATATTTTTAAGGGGTTTGGTATGTCGGCCAGCTTAATCATTGATTCCACTGGATCTTTTTGAATACCGGTGGAAAACATAATCTTTAAAGTTTCATAATTCATTTCTAAAGATGCAGCAGAAAGTTTTTGTATGATTTTGGGAGAAATTAAAAGAAATCCAAATGCTCCTAAACTATTAGGATTAACCGAACCCTTCTCTTTGCCAACGATTTTTAGAATTTGATAAAAATCATAGAAAACACAAAATTGAACAAAATCAACGACAGACATTCCCTCTACAACATCTTTTAGTTTATCAAGTAATTTTGGATTTGACTCTAATTTTCTAACGACTATATTAACATTGTCTGAAAAATCAAGTAGTAAATCAAAGTACTTTTTAGAGAATATTTCTGAATTATCTAATGTCATTAATCCGTCTCCTCTCAATAAACCCAAATATTTTTCAAATTCATTTGCAAAGTTTCTTGTAACATCAACATTGCTTATATAATATGTTTCGTTTAAGCAATTGGAAAACTTTGTCAATCCATCAACCTGTAATGATCCCAAAAGGGAATGAACAATTGAATTCCCTTCAGTTAAATTAATATTACTTGATACATAACTAAATTTAATAGCTCCATAATTTACAACGGGAATTTGAAAATTGCCCACAAAACGGAGATCTCGGGAATTATCCTTATTTACCTTATACCATGTATAGTCAACTATTTTTGAATCAGATGGCAGTGTTTCTTTTCGTTCGTTGAATCTTTGTTCAAGAAAATTAAATTTTAATTCTTTCAAATCTATCAAGGTAATTTCATCTTGCTTATCCATTAACAAGACAAAAGCAGGATAAATAAAAAGATTACTTCCATTCGCATTTTGTAAATGGAAGGCCGAATGATCAGACTTGATGAAATCTATTGTATCCCATTTAAATTTTACTTCTTTTCGTTCCACTATTGAGTTTGCAGAAGATTTTATTTCAGTATTTATAGTCTCTGTGGTAATATCCCAAATTGTTTTGCTATTAATTAACTCACTAAATGCAAAGGAAAGTTTTTTGTATTGCCCTTGAATTTCTGCATCAAATTGAATGTCAATATTTGCTTTACTTTCTTCGTATTCTTTTTTGAGGTCAGCAATGCTTTGTGTGGTTTCATTAATATTATTTTCTAAATTTTCAACCGTTTCTTTTTTAGTAAATAATGAAAAAAACCCTTTTTGTTTTTCTGATAGATCTGACTGTAGTTCACTAAGTATATTTTCTATATCTTTTATTTCAGATGCAAGTGATTGTCTTTGATCTTTTGATTCTTCAAGATGTTCTTTTAAGCCTTTTAATCCTACACTGGTAATAATTTGTTGAGTGCTATCAATATTGCTATTTTCATCAGTTAGTATTATTGGAGTGGTATCAATTGGTTGATTGAAGTTTAATTTTTCTTTCCCTCCTAAAAGATTTTGCCTATTAGAAATTCCTGTTCCTGGTATGCCTGTGTTTAGATAAACACCTTGTTTGCCAATGTTTATATTTGCTCCTCTTGGACCGATCGTAGTGCTTATACCGTTCTTTACAAGATTTAGATATATTCCTGGTAAAATTTTAAACCTTTGCCTGAATCTTAATGGCATAATCTTTTTTTCTACTGGGATGATTGATCTTCTTTATGATAAGCGTCACTAAAAACTGTATCCAGTTCATCAAGACTAGCCCCGCGTTCAAGTGCCGCCTTAACCTCTTTGTTAACTAACTTTAAAAACTGATCATAGCCTAAATCAAATAGTTCCTGCAATCCAACTTTATGCAGTGCTTCATCTGTATTAATTTTATTATCAGCATAAATGCGTTCAAATTGCTTGCTTAATACACCTTCTAATTTTTGATAACGATAATTATAAAAATCTCCTTCCTTTACTTTAAAAAACCTTTTTAAAAGTTTTACATTTCCGGCTTCGGTTTCAGTCATAACATTATCATCAAGAACTATATTTATATAAGAAAGTATTAAGTCGAGTATTTCTTCTTTAATGTCTTCAATTTGTATAATATTATATTCCTTTAAAATATTGTCCACACTCTGTTGATTAAGTTCATCAGTATGAATAAGTCTGCAAATCTTTTTAATATACACACTCAACCACCACCTTCTAAGAAGGTGGGTTGGAATGCATCGGGCATAGCCCTCTTTAACTCTCTGGAGGCAGCGAGAACAAATCGAAACTTTGACCTTGGCTTTCCTCTTTCTTATCTTCTTTCTCCTGATATTTTACATACCGCCTAATTATTTCTTCATCTACTCCTACTGTCGTTACAAAATAACCTCTTGACCAAAAGTGATTCCCCCAATATGGTTTCTGTTTTAACTTCGGATAACTCTTAAATAATTTTATTGCCAGCTTTCCTTTTAGTGTTCCCATTATCGTTGATACCGATATTTTCGGTGGTAGCGATACCAATACATGAACATGATCAATACGAACATTCAATTCTATCACTTCTACACTTTTTCGATCACACAACATTCTTATATCATTTTCCACCAAACTTTTTACTTCTCCAAACAATACACGATAACGATATTTCGGTGTCCACACTATATGATAATCGCATTTATATACTACATGTGACAGCTTCTTATATTTACTTCCCATCTCCCAAAATTAAGGCGAAGCCAACAGAACATGACCACCGCCAAAGGCGGTCGATTTTTAAGTTGCATTAAAATCTTCGTTGGAAAGCTTTCCAAATGCTTCTTTAAGATGTAAATCGTTATTAAGTAAAAAAGTATTCATGTTTTTTAATTTAAAATGTTTGTCGCAATTTTTACAGTTTGATTATAACTTATACCTACAGGTTATAACCAGCTACTTCCTTTTTGCCTGGCATTTTTTCCACCAAGTCCTAGCACGCCTAATAAACTTCTACCCATGCCGGTTGCCAAAGTGCCCAAAAATCTTTTTCCAGCCGTACTCTTTGCTCCTTTCTCTAAAGTATCGGCAATTTTTTTAAAAAAACCTGATTCCTGTGCGCCGTCTTGTCCTTTTTCCAAAACCCTTCCTTCAGGGGTATTAATTTTTTTACTAGCTAACTGACTGGCCCCAGCCTCCTGCAATTTTGCAGTTAGGATTTCATAAGCGCTATTACTATCTATTACCTGGTTATATTTTGCTGCCAATTTTGAATGATTTACTATATTCTCAATTTCAGTTTCTGTAAGTACGTCCATCCTGCTTCGGGGCGTACACATCATAGTATGTGCAAGCGGCGTTGGAATTCCTTTTTCATTTAAAAGTGTAATCAATGCTTCACCAATACCCAATTGAGTTATCAGATCTTCAGTTTTATAAAATGTTGTTTCAGGATAGTTTTGTGCAGTTTGTTTTATTACCTGCCTGTCTGCTGCCGTAAACGCTCTTAATGAATGTTGAATCTTTAAACCCAATTGCCCCAAAATGCCCGCAGGCACATCCATTGGGTTTTGTGTACAGAAATAAATGCCTATCCCCTTGGAACGAATCAATTTAATAACGGTCGTTATTTCATCCAGCAAGGCTTTACTTGCCTCTTCAAAAATAAGATGTGCCTCATCAATAAAAATAATCAGCTTGGGCTTATCCAAATCACCCACTTCAGGGCAAACCGCATATAATTCTGCCAGCATTTGCAGCATGAATGTTGTAAATAATTTTGGTTTATCCTGCAGATCCGTTACTCTTAATATACTTATCGTGCCCCGGCCATCATCATCATTCCTACGCATTAAATCTTCTACTTCAAAACTTTTTTCTCCAAAAAATACATCTGCTCCCTGCTGTTGTAATTCTATCACTTTGCGCAAAATGGTTCCTGTGGAAGTTGTAGAAATATTACCATAGGTTGCCTGTAATTCGACCCTGCCTTCATTACCCACGTATTGCAGTACTTTAATAAAATCTTTTAAATCAAGAAGAGGTAATTTATTATCATCACAATATTTAAAAATCATGGCCACTACTCCGCCCTGTGTGTCATTTAATCCCAATATTTTTGTAATTAATATGGGGCCAAATTCAGAAACTGTTGCTCTCAACCGTATTCCTTTTTGATCACTTAATGTGAGTAAGTCAACAGGAAATACTGCGGGTTTAAATTCCATTTTTAATTTTTGATATCTTGTATTGATTTTATCATTTACTGTTCCAGCGGCACCTATTCCACTCAAATCGCCTTTTATATCCAACAACAAACAAGGTACGCTTGCATCACTCAATCCTTCTGCTATCATCTGAAAAGATTTTGTTTTGCCGCCGCCTGTTGCGCCAGCGACCAGGCCATGTCGATTTAATGTAGCCAAAGAAAGAAAAATTTCTGCTTCGGGAATTACTTCACCATCAAGTATTGCCGCACCGATCTTTAAAGTCTCCCCTTTAAATGTGTAGCCATTTTTGATTTGCTCGATAAAAGAATCTTTATTTGCCATTGATTTTTTTTGAAAGTTACAAAGTCGATATCAATTTTATAATTGTTTTTAGTTTTTGCACGCTTATTGTAACGTATATCATAATGCATGAAATCAAATATGTAAATCATTTCAAAAAAAACTGAATATCTTTATTCGCAAAAATTTTTAAAACATTATTATGGAAAATAAAAAACCTAAAATTCTGATTTGTGAAGATGACCCGAACCTCGGAATGGTATTAAAAAATTATCTTGAATTAAATGACTATGATGTCGTACTGGAAAGAGATGGCAGACTTGGGCTTGCCGCTTTTCAACGTGAAAAGTTTGATATATGCCTTCTGGATGTAATGATGCCTAATATGGATGGATTTACAGTTGCTGAAGAAATAAGAAATGTTGATCCCGATATGCCCCTGTTTTTTCTGAGTGCAAAAACAATGAAAGACGATATTATTAAAGGATACAAACTTGGTGCTGATGACTATATTACCAAGCCTTTTGACAGTGATGTTTTATTGCATAAAATAAAAGCGATTTTAAAGCGCAATGAAGAGTTGCATCGTGAAGAGGAAAATGCTGAATATGATCTTGGACAATATCATTTCAATCCCCGCCTGAGACAATTATCCGTGGGCAAAGATGTGCAAACACTGTCCCCAAAGGAGAATGAATTATTGAAAATGCTTTGCGAATATAAAAATGACCTGCTGCCAAGGGAGGCTGCTCTTAAAAAAATATGGGGTAGCGACACTTATTTTAACGGACGAAGCATGGATGTTTATATCGCTAAGCTTCGTAAATATCTTAAAAACGATTCCACAATAGAAATTGTAAATATTCATGGAAATGGATTCCGCCTTGTTGTGCAGGAATAAGAGCAAAAAATATTTCGGGGATCTATTTATTTAAAAGCAAGACCGCAGCCACTATGCCTGCGGTCTCTGTTCTTAGCCTGGTGTCGCCCAAACTTACAGATTGGTAACTGTTTTTAATTGCAGCATTTATCTCATCTGCTGTAAAATCCCCTTCCGGACCTATTAAAATTATAGAGGAGAAGAATTCTGTATTAATATTATTGAATGTTTTTTTATCGGCATCATTGCAATGGGCAATAAATTTTTGGTCGTAGCCAGCCTTATTTACAATCTCAGAAAATTGGGTGGGTTCTTTAAATTCAGGCATCCAACTTTGCCTGCTTTGCAACATGGCGCTTAGAATTATATTCCGCAGCCTGTCCATTTTTGCATATTGCTTCTCAGTTCTGTTGCATAGCAAAGGGATAATTTCAGAAACGCCTATTTCAGTAGCTTTTTCTAGAAACCATTCGAAGCGGCTGCTATTTTTAATAAGTGAAATAGCTATAGCGACATTTTTGCCTTGTCTTCGAGCAAATGCTGTATTGGAAATATTGACTTCAGTCTTTTTTTTATTTGCCGTAATTATTGAAGCCGTTACAAGTTTTCCCTTTCCATCGGTAATATGAATGGCTTCATCTTTTTGCATACGTAATACCTGGGTTATATGCTTCGAGCTTTCTTCACTAAGAAAAAAATCCCCGGAGCCAGGTATATTATCTTCAAAAAAAAAGGGTAATTGCATCGAGTTTAAAACGGTGTTTCATCATCAAATTCACCGTCGTTCATTTTACTGCCTTTTTGTATATAAAGTTTTGCGCCATCACCCCCAACGTCCGTTACTGGCTTCCAACTTCCTCCCTGCGGCAGGCTGGCACTGAAATCATCGCCATCATCTTCCACAAATTTCTGGATGTGTAGCAAGGCTTTTAATTTTATTGTATCTAACTGGCCATTCCTATGCTTCGCAATTCTCACATGAGTTTCGCCCTTATTGCTTTCTCCCATTTCGTTGGCAGTAATATCATAATATTCCGGGCGGTAGAGGAACATAACCATATCGGCATCCTGCTCGATTGCTCCTGATTCTCTCAGGTCACTTAATTGTGGCATTTTATTTCCTTCTTTTCTTTTTTCAACCTCACGGCTTAACTGGCTAAGAGCAATTATTGGAACATTTAATTCTTTTGCTAATCCCTTCAGGTCCCTGGAAATCCGGCTTATTTCCTGTTCCCTGTTGCTGTTCCTGTTTTCGCCAGCGCCACTCATTAGTTGTAAATAGTCAATAATGATTAGGCCTACATTATGTTTATTTTTAAGTCTCCTGCATTTAGCCCTTAGCTCAAAAATATTTAAAGCGGCAGAATCATCAATATGTATAGGGGCAGATGCAAGTCTTTCTATTCCTTTTTTATACAATTGCTTCATCTCATGCTCTTCAAGCCGGCCTCTTGCAATCTTTTCAAGCCATATCTCACTTTCTGCACTCAAAATTCTTTGCACAAGTTGGCCTGCACTCATTTCCAGAGAGAAAAAACCAACCACCGTAGGTTTAGTTGGATGTAGTGCGGCATTACGGGCAAGGTTAAGTGCAAATGCAGTTTTACCGACTGAAGGCCTGGCCGCCAGTACTATTAAGTCACTAGGCTGCCATCCGTAGGTTATGTGGTCAAGAATATTAAATCCTGTTGGCACTCCGGTAATCTCATCCTGCCTGGTTCTAAGATCCTCAATGCGCTGAATTGTTTTTACCAAAACAGTGTCAATACTTGCATAATCTTTCCTCAGGTGATTGTTAGTAATCTCAAATAATTTGCTCTCCGCTTCATCAAGGAGGTCAAATACATCTGTGCTGTCTTCATAGGCATCTCCGATTATTTCACCACTTATTCTTATAAGTTCTCTTTGAATAAATTTTTGAAGTACTATCCTTGCATGGGTTTCAATGTTAGCAGATGAAACAACTGAATTAGTAAGCTTTGTTACATAATAAGCTCCTCCGATGAGATCAATTTCTTCCCTGAATCTTAATTCTTCAACTACGGTCAGCAGATCAATAGGAGAATTCTTTTGCTGAAGCCCTTGCATTGCCCGGAAGATCCGTTGGTTTGATTCAACATAAAAACATTCGGGCTTCAAAATTTCGATGATAACATCAAATGCATTCTTTTCCAGCATTATGGCTCCGAGAACCGCTTCTTCAAGGTCTTTAGCCTGGGGAGGCACTTTGCCAAACATCATAGTTCCCATCTCAAGAGAGCCGCTTTTGCGCCTCACTTTTCTATCTTTATTGAGGTTAGTAAGATCCATTTTTATTCTAAAAGCTTTTCGAAAATGAGAAAAAAGTTGTTATGTTTTGGAAGGGGTATTTGCATAGGGGGCGACTAAGGTAAAGTACAAATTCCTATTTAAAGAAATTGTTAAGCTCTTATATTTATACCACTTCAATTCACATTTAAATTCCCGGTTTTGCGGGAGTTGTTAACAATTATACTTCCCTTCTCCACAATTTAAAATATTTTTCAGTCTTCAACTTGAATTAATTAACAACGCCGTGTGCAGAAAAGAAATGTCTTTTTTATTACGAATTAAAACAAAAAATCCGTAAGGAAAACCGAATGATTTCCAAATTTTTTACAAGAGAAACAGGCTCATTTTTGCTAAAATGCGCAATTGGCAGAAGTTTAAGGCCCCTGGTTGTTTTTTACAAATGCATCTTTCTTATTTTTGAATTTTTCCGGTAGCCCGGACAATAATTGTAATAAAAACTAATGAAAATAAGCTACAACTGGATCCGGGAGTATTTACCGGAAATTGCAACGAAACCGGGAATGGCGGATAGCCCACAAAAATTAGGTTCTATCCTGACGCAGGTCGGCCTCGAACTGGAAAGCCTTTATAAGTATGAACAAGTTACTAATAGCCTTGAAGGATTGTTAGTCGGCGAAGTAATGTCGATTGAAAAACACCCGGGAGCTGATAAATTAAAGATAGCTCTTGTAAATAACGGGCAAGGTGAAACGCTACAGATTGTTTGCGGAGCTCCTAATGTTGCCACAGGCCAAAAAGTGATAATTGCCCCTGTAGGGACAACTATTTACCCTATCACCGGAGATCCAATAACCATAAAAAAAACAAAAATAAGGGGTGAGGAAAGCCAGGGAATGATATGCGCAGAGGATGAAATAGGTGTTGGTGAAAATCATTCGGGAATTATTATTCTGCCAAATGAACTGGTGACTGGAACCCTGGCATCAGAATATTATAAAACTTATTCTGACTGGATACTTGAGATTGGCCTGACACCTAACCGAATTGATGCCATGAGTCATTTGGGAGTTGCTAAAGACGTTTGCGCATACATATCTCACCATCATAAAATCCAGGCACGACCTGATTCCCCGTTAGGTGAAAATATTAAGGCAGATAGTAAAAAGCTGGCTATAAAAGTAGAAATAGAAAATACCGAAGCATGCCGCAGGTATTCGGGGATAAGCATATCAGGAATTAAAGTAGCGTCTTCACCGGCCTGGTTGCAAAACAAGCTTAAAAGTATTGGTGTCCGCCCCGTTAATAATGTTGTAGACATTACAAATTTTATTTTACATGAAACCGGGCAGCCATTACATGTTTTTGATGCCGATAAGATAAAGGGGAATAAAATAATTATAAAGAATCTTCCCGCGAAATCGACCTTTATTACATTGGATAATAAGCAACGCTATTTGAGCACTGAAGATTTAATGATCTGCAATGGTGATGAGGAACCGATGTGTTTTGGCGGCGTTTTTGGTGGAATTGGCAGTGGTGTTACTGAAAATACTTGCAATGTTTTTCTTGAAAGCGCATGGTTTAAGCCCTCAATAATCCGTAAAACATCATTCAGGCATGGTCTAAGAACCGAAGCTGCTATTCGTTTTGAGAAAGGGGTCGATATAAGCAATACCGTAAACGTCTTGAAAAGGACGGGGCTGCTTATAAAGAAAATTGCCGGCGGTCATTTTTCTTCAGATATCGTTGACGTGTACCCTGACCCGAAAGGTCCTACAGAAATAATCCTGAAAAATCATTATTTAAAAAAAATAAGCGGGAAACACTATCACCAGGAAACAATAAAGAGCATCTTAAAAAGCCTCAACTTCTCAATTGTGAAAGAAGGCATTGATGATATCACTGTTTCTGTCCCCTACAGCAATCCTGACGTACTCTTACAGGCTGATGTGATTGAAGAGATCATGCGCATAGATGGCCTTGATAACATTGAGATACCCTCTACTATAAAAATGTCCCCCTCAATTGAAAGCGACCTCTTCGGCGCTTCAATGAAAGACAAGATTGCGAGCTGGTTAACAGGTAATGGATTTTCAGAGATATTTACCAATTCAATCACAAACAGCAGGTATTTTGATGATGATGTTTTGGCATCAACTATAAAAATCATCAATAGCCTCAGTGAAGGCCTTGATGTCATGCGTCCAACAATGCTTCCAACGGGGCTTGAAAGCATTTCATATAATCTGAACAGGAAAAATAATGACCTTCTTTTTTTTGAATACGGAAAAAAATATTTGACAACAGGCCTCGGACAATATTCTGAAGAAGAGATTCTTGCTTTGTACTTTTCAGGAAACAGTACCGTAAGCACATGGCAGAAAACAGCGCAGAAAACAGACATTTATTTTTTAAAGGGCATTTGTAATACAATTTTATCACTTGCCGGAATAAATGATTTTCAGTTCTCTCAAAAAAGTCATACCGCCTTGTCAGATTCATTTATTATATCTGATAATGGAACTATAATTGGAGAAGGAGGTAATGTTTTACCCGGCATCCTTGATGAATTTTCGATAAAGCAACCTGTATTTTACCTTGAAATACATTGGCTAAAATTAATAGAACACTCAATGAAGAAAAAGATTGCATTTGCCGAAATTCCTAAATATCCACAGGTAAACCGGGATCTTTCCATAGTAATAGATAAAACTATTTCTTACAAGGTTATAGAAAATTCAATTGCATCATTAAGATTGCAAAAACTTACGGATATTAAATTATTTGACGTATTCGAAAGCGAGAAACTTGGAAAAGAAAAAAAGTCTTTTGCAATTACATTTACCTTTTATGATAAAGAAAAAACATTGACCGATATTGAGGTTGATTCTATAATGGATCGTATTATTAATATTCTTGAAAAAGAAAACAATGCGGAGATAAGGAGAAACAACTAATAAAATGAAAACAGTAGAAGAACAAATTAAAGGAATAAATGCAAAATTGCAACAACTTGTAAAAAAGCATACAGCATTGCAGAAAGAACACTTAAGACTTTCGGAAGAATTAAATGAAATCAAGACAAAAGAAAAAGCCGGTATGGAAAAGATATCCCTTCTTGAGATGGAAACATTTATACTAAAGGCTTCGGCCGGTAAAATGGATGAAAAAGAAAGAACGGTATTTGAAAAACAAATAAACCATTACATTAAGGATCTTGAAAAATGCATGACAATGCTAAATAAATAATTATGGCAGCAGCTCTCATTCCTTTGAATATTTTAATAGGCGACAGAACATATCGTATAAAAGTACTTCCGGAAGATGAAGAAACTGTCCGGGGCACTTTAAAAATTATTAATGAAAAGATACTTGAATTCAGAACGCAATATGCGGGGAAAGACATGCAGGATTATATTTCGATGGTATTAATATGGTATGCAACGTTGCCAAAAAACTCAGCTGGAAACGATGATAATCAGCAGGAATGGCAGAGATTATTGCATAAATTAGAAAGCCAGATTGATGATGTCATGTTATAATCAAAATAAAGGTGAAATACTTTTATTCAGAAAACTCATGTGGCCCCGTAGATACAACAATCTAATTTTCAGTGGTCACAGAATAATTCAAAGCGTAGCTTGTCCATAAATTTCCACACAATTTATCTATCTTCGTCTATTACCCTTAAAAAAATCAGGGTATAAAATCTACAGTGGATTAACGATTATGAACCGAATTAAATCATTAAAAAAAAATGGAACAAACACTCCCGATAATAATAGGTATCGTTGCATTAATAGCAGGTATCATTCTGGGTAAAATTTTATTCGCCAAAAACACAAAACTTCAAGTAGAAAACGCTGAAAAAGAAGCTCAAAAAATATTATTAGATGCTCAACATCAGGCTGAATCACTTAAAAAGGAAAAACAACTTGAAGCAAAAGAACATTTTGTTCAGTTAAAATCGGAACACGATAAAGAAGTTTTTCAAAGAAATCAAAAAATAAATGATGCTGAAAACAGGGCAAAGCAGAAAGAACAGTCGATCAATCAAAAGGATCAGAATATCCAGCGACTGGTAAAGGATAATGAAGCTATCAAGGAAACTTTAAACCGGCAGATTGAAGTCGTCAATATCAAACGTACTGAACTTGAAAAACACCAGGAAGAGCATATAAAACGACTTGAAAAAGTTGCAGGCCTGTCTGCTGAAGAAGCAAAGGCACAGCTCATTGAGACTTTGAGACAAGAAGCTAATTCACAAGCGCTTGTAATTCAGCAGGAGATTGTGGATGATGCTAAATTGCGGGCAAATAAGGAAGCCAGGAAAATTATTATACAGACCATACAACGAACTGCTTCAGAACAGGCTATTGAAAATGCGATAACTGTTTTTAACCTGGAAAGCGATGAAATAAAGGGATCTATAATTGGCCGTGAGGGTAGAAATATCAGGGCAATTGAAGCGGCTACAGGGGTCGATCTCATTGTTGATGACACTCCTGAGGCAATAATACTTTCCTCATTTGATCCTTTACGTCGCGAAATTGCCCGTCTTTCTTTACAGAGACTTGTTACAGATGGTCGCATACACCCCGCCCGCATTGAAGAAATAGTAGAAAAAACAAGGCGGCAACTGGAAGAACAAATTATTGAAATAGGAGAACGCACGGTAATTGAATTGGGAATACATGGCCTGCACAAGGAATTGGTGCGTATTGTAGGCAAAATGAGATTCAGATCATCCTACGGTCAAAACCTTTTGATGCACAGCCGAGAAGTTGCCAATCTGTGCGGTATTATGGCGGCGGAACTTGGAATGAATTCAAAATTGGCTAAAAGAGCGGGCCTTTTACATGATATCGGCAAGGTGCCGGATGACGAAACTGAATTAAGCCACGCATTGCTTGGAATGAAGCTTGCAGAAAAATATGGAGAAAACCCCGCGGTATGCAATGCTATCGGGGCGCATCACGATGAGGTTGAAATGCAATATGTAATCTCACCTATAGTACAGGCTTGCGATTCAATGAGCGGTGCAAGGCCGGGGGCACGCAGGGAGATAATGCAGCAATATCTGCAGCGAATAAAAGATCTTGAAAACCTGGCGCTCACATATCAGGGTGTTGAGAAGGCATATGCTATACAAGCTGGCAGGGAGCTGAGGGTTATTGTGGAAGCTGAGAAGGTAAGTGATGGCGACAGTGATAAACTAAGTTTTGAGATTGCCCAAAAAATACAAACGGAGATGACCTATCCAGGCCAGATAAAAGTGACTGTGATTCGTGAAAAAAGAGCAGTGAATGTAGCGAGATAATTTCGTTTGTCCCAGCATATAAACAAATAGTTGTGTTATGCAGGATGATCTGTGTTAACAGACTGGTTGTCCTAAATAGAGCAAAGCGGCAAAATATTAATTGAGCTTCCCCGGTATAAAAGGTAATAAAACTATTTTCTTTAACCGACCAGTGTCTCCCAGGGCATTAAGTTTGCACTTTCATAAAAATAAGGGTTGAGAGTAATCTGAGAACTAATGAAAACAAATTGAGCCCAGGGAAATATCCCTTCCACAATAGCAGGGCTTATATGAAAATCATAAAAATTGTTGGGGTAGAGTGTTCGGGATGCATCAAACCCATAAAGCATGAAATCCCTTAGAATCATAATTCTTGTATTCTTCCTGATATATGTCTTCATCGGCAAAGGCCAGGATATTGATAATTCAATTCTCCAACAATGGACAATAAATGATACAAAATACAATGATCCTCAAAACGGAAATCCTATATTACCCGGTTATTATGCGGATCCTACCATAATTGAAGAGCACGGCACTTTTTATATCTACGCTACCAGTGACCTTACTTCCTGGGATGCCATTACCAAAATGGGAGTTTGGAGTTCCACTGACCTTAAGAGTTGGAAATGTTCATATTTGAACTGGCCAACAAAAGAGCAATGTGTAAGTAAAACTGGCAGAAAGGATGGTGTTTGGGCGCCCAGTGTGGTAAAGGCCAAAAACGGAAAGTTTTATATGTACGTAACTGTGGGTCGTGAAATATGGGTTGGTGTTGCCGATACTCCCCTGGGTCCTTGGAAAAATGCTCGTGCAGATGGGGGCCCGTTGATCCGGCATAAAGAATATTATTATGTGGAAACTATAGATGCAGAATGCTTTATGGATGACGATGGGCAGGTCTATCTCTATTGGGGATCCACCGATTCTGGTTTCGATATTGAGGGTAGGTGCCTCGCTGTCAAACTCAATCCCGATATGGCTTCCTTCACCGATCCTCCCCGTGATGTAACTCCACCCCATTATTTTGAGGCACCCTACATGTTAAAACATAACAATGTCTATTATTTGATGTACTCCTGGGGGAAAACCTGGGATAAGACCTACCAGGTCCGCTATGCAACGGGCAATACTCCCTTTGGCCCCTGGGAGGAAGGCTTAGTACGCCCCATATTGGTGAGTAACGAAAAGGGAGACCGAATCACATCTACCGGACACCATACTATGCTGCGGTACCAGGACAAAGACTATATTTTGTACCACAGATTTAATACTATGGGCAATTATGATATTACGGGAAACCTTCGCCAGGTTGTTATTGACCAACTTATTTTTGATTCAACCGGGGGCATTCAACACGTACTTACAACGCATAGAGGCACCTTGCCTGCAATTGAAGCTAAAAGAAAAAATTTAGCTTTTGGGGCCAAAGTGCAAAGTTCCTCCGATTTGGATCCGATAACAAAAGCCAGTTATGTCAACGATGAAAACAATGGTACGCTCTGGATTGGAGGAAAGGCGGATCAGGATTGGTTGACCATTGATTTAGGCAAAGTATTGCCTATACAACGGATAGAAATTTTTGTGGAATTTCCTATTTATGCGTACTCCTATCAATTAGATGTTTCGAATAATGGCAAAGATTGGAGAACCGTAGATGATCAAATGGAAAATACAAAGATCGGCTCGCCAATGTTTTTGGACAAAAAACTAAATGCACGATTTGTGAGAGTGACCATGCCAAACAGAAAAAGCACACCACGACCGGCAATTTGGGAACTGAAAGTGTATTAGCAGCTGTTCATCCAAACGCCGGACATTAAGAAAAAGCGTACAAAGTTTAAATGATTATTGAACAGAAAAAAAAGATAGAACGTATATCTTCTGGCTAAGAAATCCTTTGGCAATATTAATAACTAATAGAATAATGGCGGGTAAAATGAAGCTTGAGTATATGCATTAATGACACCTGAATAACAACGGCAGTTATGTAAAGGTCCTATTGAATATAGATTTTCATCTGCTAAATTTTGTAAAACAGGAAAAGATGAATTTAAAATGCTTACGCATTATATCTATATAGATAGGGGATAATTTTTAGGAAATGTCGTGTGGCGACGCCCGCCAAGAAGAAAGAACTGCCTCTTCACGGGCCTTTGGCGGTATAGTCAGGGCTTGTAATAAGTTTTATGAAACTCTCGTTCTAAAATCTAAAATTTTCTCTTACCTTCGCACTCCTAAAATAAAAAGCCATGAATGCAGTTGCATTTGTTCACGATCAGTTGACACAAAAAAAGGAATTACCCCAGTTCAAAGCGGGCGATAATATTACTGTTAATTATAAAATTATTGAAGGTAATAAGGAGCGTATCCAAAGTTTTAAGGGAGATGTTATCAAGCGCCAGGGAAAGGGAGGAACAGCTACTTTTACGGTTCGCAAAATAAGTAACGGGGTCGGTGTTGAAAGACTATTCCCTGTTTTTTCTCCTAATATTGAGAGTATTAAATTACATAAAGTAGGTAAAGTGCGTCGTTCAAAATTATATTTTTTACGAGACAGGAGCGGCAAGAGTGCACGTATACAGGAGAAGAGATTAAAATAATATCAACCTAATTTAATAATAAAAACCCGGGATTGCTATTGCATTCCGGGTTTTTATTTTATATAATTGCACTCGACCAAACCGCAAGAATGATATAACTGTACCTAACCATTTTATGTTATATGAAAAAAATAAGCCTGCTTATTTTAATTCTTGCAATATTATTTGCATCATGTGCCCGTGGAATAACTCCTTATGAAGCTGCTAACGGCAAAGCTAAATGTGGTCGATACCTCAGGTAAATTAAAATCTTTCAATTTTATTTTTGTATCTGGATGGATATTTTATTATTAAGTATCTTTGGAACTTAATTTAAAAGTAAATGACACTTAATTTTTTAAATCCGGGTTTATTATTATCTATGCCAGGTGGTTCCGAATGGATATTAATCCTGCTGGTTGTCCTGCTATTTTTTGGAGGTAAAAAAATTCCTGATCTGATGAGAGGAATTGGAAGGGGTGTGAGAGAATTCAATGATGCCAAAGAAAGCGTGAAGAATGAAATTGATGCGGGCATGAAAGAAAAAGACACTTCGGCAACACCTCCGCGGGAGGCTGTAAAAGAAACAGAGGTTTCTAAATAATATCTTTATTCTTAATGGCTGAGGATTGGTATTTTCTATGTAATAGAGAACACTAATCCTGAGCCATTTTTTAACTGACAAATTTTGTTCTCTTACAAAGGCATTGAGCAATATATAGAACAGCTTCATAAAGGAGAGGCTTCCTGTTATGAGGCGGTTGAGTATTACCTTAAAAAAATTGATGATTGCAGACATTTAAATGCTTTCGTCGAAGTATTTGAATCGGAAGCTTTGGAAAGAGCAAAAGAACTTGATAAAAAAAGGAAGGATGGCGGCGATTGTGGGAAACTGCATGGAGTTATAATTGCGATTAAAGATGTTATTTGTTATCAGGATCACAGAATTACAGCTTCCTCAGCAATTTTAAAAGAGTTTATTTCCATATTTAGCTCTACAGCGGTTATAAGATTGCTTGACGAAGATGCTATTATAATTGGAAATTGCAACTGCGATGAATTTGCAATGGGAAGCACCAATGAAAATTCAGTATATGGCAGAGTGAAAAACGCACTTGATGAAGAAAAAGTGCCTGGAGGTTCATCGGGAGGATCAGCAGTGGCAGTGCAGGCTGATATGTGTATGATAAGCCTTGGCAGCGACACAGGGGGATCTGTTCGACAGCCGGCAGATTTCTGCGGAATAACAGGCCTCAAGCCCTCTTATGGCACTGTCTCAAGGTATGGTTTAATTGCTTACGCTTCTTCGTTTGATCAAATCGGAATATTTTCTAATAGCGTTGAAGATGCAGGGAAAGTACTGGAAATAATAAATGGCAAAGATAATTTTGATAGTACCGTAAGCCAGAAAGATTCAATTGAATTTTCAATTTCTCCCAACAAAAATCAATATAAGATTGCCGTCTTAAAAAATGCTCTTGAACATAAAAGCCTTGATCCTGAAATCAGGAAAAGCATTTATGAACTTACTGAAAATTTAAAAGAAGACGGGCATTTAATTGAAGAAATAGATTTTGATCTCATTGATTACATCGTACCTGCTTATTACGTACTTACGACTGCAGAAGCATCCAGTAACCTCGCCAGGTATGATGGCGTGAGATTTGGACACCGCTATGAAGAAAATGCCCATGATCTTACTGAATTCTATAAAAAAACAAGAAGTAAAGGATTTGGTAAGGAAGTAAAACGGCGCATAATGCTGGGAACGTTTGTATTGAGTGAAGGATATTATGATGCTTATTTTACAAAAGCACAGCAGGTAAGACGATTATTGATCGACCAGACAAATAATATTTTTAACAAATATGATGCAATCATAATGCCGACCGTTCCTTCAACCGCGTTTGAAGCTGGGAATATGGAAAAAGACCCAATAGCAGTATATCTCGCAGACATTTATACCGTTTACGCCAACCTTACAGGTACCCCGGCGATATCACTTCCACTGTTCAAACATTCAAACGGAATGCCATTCGGCGTACAGCTACTGGCAAATAAATTCAATGAATTACCTTTACTGAATATTTCCAGTATGCTTTTGAGGAATTATAAACAGTATTAAGACCCAATGAGAAATTCTTTACAAATAATATTGATTATTTTTTTGCAGGCCGGTTTTGTTAAAGCCGTAAGTGGGTATAGTGTAAACTTGAAGATACCTAAAACTGATACTTCTATTGTTGACAAAAATTCTCTTGAAGATAAAAAAATTGAAGAAGTTATCAATTCCCCTGCTCCTCCCGTGAAGGAGAAAGTTCAATATGTAAGCCAGGTTACAAAATATGGTTTTAAAAATTTATTCAAAAATTACTCCTACAATCCGACGTTACCCTATTCATCCCAGGTAAATCCATATGCTGAGAATTACATGCAGGATTATTTGAATGCCCATGGAAAATACCTGCATCAATTGAAATTAAACTCAATGTCTTATTTCAATTATATTGACGGTATTCTTTCACAATATGGGCTTCCTAAAGAATTAAAATACCTCGCAGTTATTGAAAGCAACCTTAAATCAAATGCTCTTTCTGTGGCAGGGGCACGGGGCCCCTGGCAGTTCATGAGTTATACAGCCAGGGATTTTGGGTTGCAGGTTAACCAATATGTAGATGACCGTACGGATTACTATAAAAGCACCAATGCAGCAGCCAAATACCTGCTAACACTGTATAAAGATTTAAAAGATTGGCTTCTCGTAATAGCGGCTTACAATGGAGGGCCGGGCCGTGTTTACAGTGCTATTAAAAAAAGTGGGAGCCGGAATTTCTGGGATTTGCAATATTATCTTCCGGAAGAATCCCGGAATCATGTCAAAAAATTTATCGCCACTCATTACATTATGGAAACAAGGGGCAACAGTGATAATTTAGCAGGTTCCAATTTTGATTATAAAAGCTTAAGTGGCCGCACTAATTTACCCGGTACAACCGTGGAAGAAGATACAACTTCAGATGCGCTTTCTGTATCAGGAAGATATATTGCTACGGTAATTGCAAAAAACCTGGATATGGATATCAACGACTTTAATCGTTATAATCCAGGTTTTGATAATATGCTTGCAACCGGGGCTTCATATGATCTCAGATTACCTAATGGTAAAATGGATCTTTTCGTCGCTAATAAATATCCCATCCTTAATGAATGTGTCGAACAATTGTTAGGAGATGTTAAGGAGGATCCGGGAACTCTGTACAAAAAACAAAAGAAGTCTTCCACACACGTTCAGAAAAAATAAATCTTACTCAAGTGCTTTTTTCATGGCACTTATTTTTAGTAAACATTCCTCATATTCACTCTCAGGATTGCTATTATGGGTAATTGCAGAGCCGGCAATAATGGAAACATATTTATTTGTACTGTTGAATTGTACACTTCTTATTACCACGTTGAAATCAAAATTTTCTTCGGGATCTATGTATCCAACTGACCCGGAAAATAAACCTCTTTTTGTCTTTTCATATTTCTCAATAAGTTCCATCACTCTCTTTTTAGGAGCGCCAGTCATCGACCCCATTGGAAAGGTGGCATGAAAAATTTCAGAGAGCCGGATATTTTTTTCTTTCAAAATACCTCTTACAGTTGAAATCATTTGATGAACCTGTGGGAAAGTATAGACTCCCAAGAAATCTTCAACCCTTACCGTGCCTTCTTCGCATACTTTTGCAAGGTCATTTCTTACCAGGTCTACGATCATAATATTTTCAGATCTTTCTTTGGTATTCAGTAGTAAAGCTTCTTTTTGAAGTTTGTCAGCTTCCTCATCACCGGCAATTCGTTTAGCTGTTCCTTTTATAGGTTGTGAAATCAATTCATTGCCTTCTTTTTTTAAAAATCTCTCTGGGCTGGCACACATAAGAAATTTATCATGGTATTTATAAAATGCTGAGAACGGATTCGGGGAAAACAAATTCAGATTGTTATGGACCCTTACGGGGTCAATCGATGCATTGGAGGCATAAAATTCCTGGCAAAAATTTATTTCGTAGCAATCTCCTTTTAAAATATGCTTTTGCAAGTGCCCTATAATTTCTTCGTATTCTTTTTTTGAATACCGGCTTTTCAAAACAGGACGCTTTGTTTTTTTCTCTTCGTGAATTACTTCGGAAATAATAGCATTGAAAATTGTATCGGCATTGTGTGTAGGCAATACACCGATATCTAATGAATTACCTGAAAAAATGAAAACGATCTCAGGTACAAAAAAAAGTATTTCCGGAAATTGTATCCCGTCAAAATTTGAAGAAGAGAGCTCTTCAATTTCATTTTTTACATCGTAAGACAAATGCCCAAAAATCCAATCTTCGTTCCTTGCCTTAAATTCATCCAATCTTTTAAGATCTAAATTTCCAGGATTCCTTTCAGCCTTTACAAAACTAATAGCGCCGGCCCCTGCAATGCAATCATAAGATTTCTTAAAATCATAACCATGATTATCCAAAAAACAAAAAGTGCTGAACTTGTTACCAAAGTTCAGCACCTGATTTTTTATAATTAAATAATCTGCTATTGTATAAGATGTAAATTTTCTCTTCAAATTAATAGATAACAGCTATGAACCGGTGTTCCCGAAATTTAAAAATCATCGTCATCATCATCATCACCGCCATCATCGAAAAGATCGAGGTCTTTGAAATCATCGTCCAGGTCTAAGTCGTCATCACCTTTTCCTTTCTTGGTTCCGCCGGGCTTTTTGATTTTTGATTTTGGAACGTCAAATTCTTCGAAATCAGGATCATAATCGTCGTCATCGGTTTTTTCCCAATCATCGTCAACTTCGTCCAGGTCATCATCTTCATCGTCAGAATCCACGTCCTTTTTACCTTTTTTAGGGGTTGCAGCCTTGACTTTCTTAGAAGCTTTTTCATCGTCCATGTCCAAATCCTCATCATCATCATCGTCAGTTTTGGACGACATCTTTTTTTGAGAAGATGTTTTTGCACTGTTTGGTCCCTGGGGCGATTTAGGAAGTTTATTTTCCTTATCAAATTTTGCTTTCATAATTTCTTAAGGATTATTCGTGTAAAATTTCATTTAGATTTTCAAATAGCCAAATATTATTAACAGTTTTTTTAAAAAAAAATTGTTTTAGTCTTGTGATGAAAAACAACAATCATAATGCCACAATGATTTGATCACTCCCCGGACCATTCGATATATAATTCACCCGAACATTCAAAACGTCATTCATATAACTGATGTAAGATTTCGTTTCCAGAGGTAGATCATTGTAATTTTTTATCGAAGTTATGTCAGTATTCCATCCTTTGAATTTTTTATAAATGGGATCAATTTTCATTCCCTGCATTTGAAATGGAATCTGGTTTGTATCTTCTCCGTTTATATTATAATTATTGCAGACTTCCAATTCTTCAAGCGTGTCCAGAACATCGGCTTTTGTCATTATAAGTTGGGTAACGCCATTAATCATACATGCAAAATTCAATGCTACGAGATCTATCCATCCGCACCTCCTGGGTCGGCCTGTTGTGCTTCCAAACTCGTTTCCCAATTTCCGGATCAGTTCTCCTTTAGCATCATGAAGTTCAGTCGGAAAAGGTCCGCTTCCCACCCTGGTACAATATGCCTTAGTCACTCCAAATACCTCCTTAATTTTTTGCGGGGCAACACCAAGTCCGCTACTCACTCCTGCAGAAATAGTGCTTGATGAAGTAACAAAGGGGAAAGTGCCAAAATCAACGTCAAGCATACTACCCTGTGCACCTTCAGCAAGAACCTTTTTCCCATTTTGAATAGCATCGTTTATAAAATATTCGCCATTTACTATTTTCAGGGATTTAATAAAATCAAGAGCTTCAAAAAAATCTTCTTCCCAGGCAGATATATCTTCTGTAAAGGAAAAATTATCTAATAATTTTTGATGTTTTAGCCGAAGTTTTATGTATTGGGAAATAAAATTTTTGTTCAATAGGTCTCCCACACGTAAACCGTTCCTGCCGGTTTTATCCATATAGGCAGGCGTGATTCCCTTCAATGTTGAACCTATTTTATCCAAACCTTTGGCTGCCTCACTTGCCTTGTCCAATGCACGATGTGTTGGCAATATTAAGTGGGTCCTTTCACTTATGAAAAGATTTTTTCTATAATCGATTCCCATGGCAGCCACTGATTCACATTCACTCCTGAGAGTAACGGGATCAAGCACTACGCCATTCCCAATCAGGTTGATCTTATTATTGTGAAATATACCGGAAGGTATTTGATGCAAAACAATTTTTTCACCTTTTATGTACAACGTGTGGCCGGCATTAGCACCCCCCTGAAACCGGGCAATAACATCGTAACCCGGGGTAAAATAATCTACAATTTTTCCTTTCCCTTCATCACCCCATTGGAGGCCAAGAATTACATCAACCATTTAAAAACATATTTTAATGAACACAGGCGGTAAAAATAAATGAAAAAAATAAAAATGACTTTTTTTGTTGACATTGTCATCTTAATTCCTAAGAATAATTTGGCGAGAGAAATAATACGAGTTGAAAAATAATGAAGCCATTTATTAGATACCTTCAGATAAGAGGGAAATTATTACGCAACTTTAAGGAGGCTCAGCTTGCTAATCTTAAATTTACGTTCAGCATATTCAAGTGTAACAGTAAAAGTTTTCACTTTTTGCGAAGGAAGTTCATACATAGCATCAGTTAAAATGCTTTCGCAAATACTGCGAAGACCTCTCGCACCTAATTTATATTCCATAGCCTTTTCTACCATAAAATCATATACTTCATCCTCAATAACCAGCTCAATCCCTTCGAGCTCAAACAATTTCTTGTATTGCTTTATCAGGGAGTTTTTAGGCTCGGTTAAAATATTCCGTAAAGTAATTTTATCAAGAGGAGTAAGATAGGTTACAACTGGTAATCTCCCGAGGAGTTCAGGGATTAAACCAAAAGACTTGAGGTCTTGTGCATTTACAAACTGTAATAAGTTCTTTCTTTGAAATTCCTGGAGGTCCTTATTTACTGTAAAACCAATCGCATTCGTATTTATTCTACGGGCAATAAGCCTGTCTACTCCATCAAAAGCTCCCCCACAAATAAAAAGAATATTACTGGTGTTTAATTTTATAAGCTTTTGTTCAGGATGCTTACGGCCCCCTTGTGGCGGCACGAGCACTTCAGTTCCTTCAAGAAGTTTTAGCAAGCCCTGCTGAACCCCCTCTCCGCTTACATCACGGGTGATGCTTGGGTTATCGCTTTTTCGTGCAATTTTATCAATCTCGTCAATATAAACAATACCTTTCTGCGCAGCATTCACATCAAAATTACACACCTGAAGAAGCCTGCTTAATATACTCTCTACATCTTCGCCAACATAACCAGCTTCAGTAAAAACGGTGGCATCGACAATAGCGAAAGGTACATTAAGAATACGGGCAATCGTTTTGGCAAGTAGAGTCTTGCCTGTCCCGGTTTCACCCACCATTATGATATTGCTTTTTTCTATTTCAACATCACTGTCTATTTTTTGATTAAGTCTTTTATAATGGTTGTAAACAGCTACACATAGTACCTTTTTTGCATCGTCTTGCCCTATAACGTATTCATCCAGGAATTTTTTTAATTCAATAGGTTTTTTAACTGATAACTTGTAATTAGATGAATGCGCATTCTTTTCCGGCATAGGAAAAATCTCCTGTGTAATGATTTCCTGCGCGTGCTCCACGCAATTTTCACATATATGCCCCTCCTGCCCGGCTATTAAAATTTTTACTTCATCACGGTTTCTTCCGCAAAAGGAACAATGTAAAGACTGTTGTTTGGCCATACTTGGTTACAGTTTTTAAATTCTGTAGTATTTTATATTATAAATTACAACCTTTTAATTAAATAACCTATCTCTAAATAAAAGATTGTGTATCAAGGACAATTAAAACATATGAAAAGTTGCACTAAAGCTTGTCGAGTATACCATCCACAATACCGTATTTTTGGCTTTCCTTAGCATCCATCCAGTAATCCCTGTCAAAATCCTCCATCACTTTATCGTAAGTCTGCCCGCAATTATCTGCAAGAATTTTTGCACCTAATTGCTTTGCTTTTAAAATCTGCACTGCAATAATTTCAAGGTCTGCACTGGTACCTTGTCCGCCGCCACTTGGCTGATGTATCATAACCTCGCCATGAGGGAAGATAAATCTCTTACCTTTTTGTCCCCCGCTTAAGAGTATGCTTCCCATGCTTGCTGCCATACCCATGCACACAGTACTTACAGGCGAAGTAATCATTTGCATAGTATCGTATATAACCATGCCGCTTGTAATAATACCCCCAGGGCTATTGATATAAAAAGTAATCTCTTTGCCGGGAGCCTCTGCCTCAAGAAACAAAAGCCTGTTGGTAATATCTTTCGCACTTTTATCATCTACTGGTCCCCATAAAAATATCTTCCTTTGCTCAATAAATTTTTTATCAAACATCATCCCACCTATCATTTTTTCCATAGGATTTTCCGGTGATGATTTTTCGGGTTCCTCTTCCTCTTCAAAACGTGTTAAATTTCTATTATATAAACTCATGTTATTTAATTGAGATATTATTTATTTTTTGTCTTCTTCGAGTTAGTCAAGAGCACTTCGTCAATTAACCCATACTCTTTAGCCTCATCTGCAGTCATCCAAAAATCACGATTACTGTCTTTAGTAACTTTTTCTATTGTCTGGCCGGTATGATTACTCAATATTTCATACAGTTCGTGTTTTACTTTTCTCACTTCATTTACGGTAATCTCCACGTCAGAAGCCTGTCCTGCTGCTCCGGCGCTTGGCTGGTGCATCATAATCCTCGAGTGTTTTAATGCGCTTCGCTTACCAGTTGCTCCAGCGCTCATTAAAACGGCTGCCATACTTGCTGCCATTCCTGTACAAATGGTAGCAATATCAGGAGACACAAATTGCATAGTGTCATAAAGGCCAAGTCCGGCATAAACTCCGCCACCAGGTGAGTTTATATATAATTGCACATCTCTTGACCTGTCAGTACTCTCCAGGAACAAAAGCTGGGCTGTAATAATATTGGCTACCTCATCATTAACAGGGTAACCCAGAAAAATAATCCTATCCATCATTAGGCGGCTATAGACGTCCATCACTGCCACGTTCATTGGTCGCTCTTCAATAATGTTAGGTGTGAGATTGGTCACATTATGATTGATATATCCGTGTAGGGTATTGCTGTTGATACCCTTGTGTTTAACAGCATATTTTTCAAATTCTTTTCCGAAATTCATAAATGGGATTTTTGTAATGACAATTTACTGGCATGAAGTTCCAAATATTATGCTAACAAAAAAAATGAGACAAAAGGGCATGGGGTGAATTAATAGTTGATAACTGACAATTAGCCCTAAGATCTGTTTAATTTATTCAATTCCAATTAATTTAATTCTACAAATCGAAACTTCCCGGAAACTTACTATTATTTAAAACTTGTGCTGATAAGCATTTCTTAATGGTGGTGATGTTGCATTGCCATAAGTTCTTCAGGGGATGTTTGCTTTTCCTCTGGGGTAACCTGAGTCTCCAGCCAGTTAAACAATTTTTCCGTAATGATCTTTCTATAAGAACTATCAACCTGCTTTTCATCTTTCATCATGCGGTCAATATAACTGTCAATCCACTGGGTATCTTCTCCGAAATTCATTTGACCAAAATATCGCATGATCTCAATTTTCATATTATCCCTTAATTCTTCCTCAGTAACATCAAGCTTATTTTCATTTAAAATTTTGTCGCTTATTAATGTCCATTTCAACTGATTAGTGAATGTGGGGTACTCCTCCTCAACTTCCTCGGTGGTTTTTTTCTTTTCTCCTCCTATGGCAAGCCAGCGCTTTAAAAAATTATCAGGCAGCCTGAAAGGAGTATCCAGTAACATATGATAAAGCTGGTCGTGCATCTGGCCCCTGCTTGCATTATCCCATTGTTGCTGAATATCTTCAGCGAGCTTTTTACGAAAATCCGCCTCTGTTGTAATTTCCTTCGCGGGGAAAATCAGGTCAAAAAATTCTTTATTGAGTTCTTTCTTTTCAACCATCCCAATTTTTGTAATGGTCATTTTGTAATATTTTTCTACAGACGAAGCATCATCTTTATCTAAACCCAAATCAGACAATATCCATTCTCTTTCCTTCTCAGAAAATGCATTTTTTAATTGCAATACGATAACATCATCTTTCTTCTTCCCAAAAATTTCTTTACGAAAATCTTCAGCAAAATATTTTACAAGTATTGAATTTTCCTTTAAAGCGGCTTCTGATAATGAATTGCCTTCTGCATCACATTCTTCAAAAGTAACGTTCAACACATTCTCAGGAGCAGTAACTTCTTCGGCATCTTTCATATCTCCATGCTTGGTCACGAGCTTTTCTACTTCTTCATCCACCATTTCAGGCGTTACCTCCACTTTATAAAATACGGGCTTTGCCGTTTTTACAACTTCCAATGATATCTCAGGCTTTATTCCTAATTCAAAAGGGAAATCATAATCCTGGGGGTTCGACATATCAAGATTACTCATGTCGCTTTCCATTGGCAATGGCTGAGCGAAGATTTCAGGTTTTTCTTTATTTAAATATTCCTGTAATTCTTTTTCAACTGCTTTAATAACCTCATCATAAAAAATGGAAGATCCATACATTTTCTTAACCATGCCAGGAGGAACCATTCCCTTTCTGAATCCAGGAATATTTGCCTTTTTACTGTAATCCTTTATTGCCTTTTCGAACGAAGGATAATAATCCTCTTTGGAAACTTTTACGGTTAATTTATCATGAAGTTCACCAATGTTTTCTTTTGTAATATTTGCCATTAATTGTTTTTTATATTCCGCTTCAGGAGCGGTGTTTTACATTTTTCTCGCAGAAAATATATTTGTGAGTGTGCGCATGGAGGGACTCGAACCCCCACACCTTACGGCATCAGATCCTAAGTCTGACGTGTCTACCAATTTCACCACATGCGCTTTTGGGGCGGCAAAAGTAATTGATTTAGATTAAAAAACACGACTGTTCAAAGATTTTATGATTACGCTAATTCAAATAATAAGCCGTTTGTTTTGAAAGTAATTTTATGGCGCGACAAAGCAGTTAGTAGCCGGCATATTAAGGGAGATGGTTCACACAAGCAATTACTATGCATCCAAAGATTGAAATTTCTGTCTTACATGTCTAATTAAGGAGTAAAAAATTTGTGCCCAAGGCTGATTCGTACCATATTCGTGCTTCAAGTCAAAAGTTGGCAAAGTCTAAAACCCGCCTTGGCAAATACGCAATTTCAATAAATTTCAGTACCCATTTTCTCTGTAAATTCGTATTAATGGAAACATTAGACATCCCCAAATATGTTTTGAACGAAGCTGAAGAAAAAAAAGAAATTCTTCGGCATTATCGTGCGCTCCTCAGGGTTCTAAAACCAAAATTGAAACCCGGTGATAAAGAATTGGTGCGCCATGCATTTGAAATAGCAGTTGAAGCACATAAAACAATGCGTCGCAAAAGCGGAGAGCCTTATATTTTACATCCTATCTCTGTGGCCATGATATGTGTAGAAGAGATCGGCCTTGGAGTGCGCAGCACCATTTGTGCTCTTATGCATGATACAGTGGAAGATACAGATATTACACTTGATGATGTGCAAAGAGAATTTGGCGGCGAAATTGCAAAAATTGTTGACGGGCTCACAAAAATATCCAATGTACTCGATGCTAATTCATCGCAACAAGCTGAAAACTTCAAAAAGATATTGCTTACTCTTACCGATGACCCAAGAGTTATTTTAATTAAACTTGCGGATCGTCTTCATAACATGCGTACGCTTGATAGTATGAAGCGGGAGAACCAGCTTAAAATCTCTTCTGAAACGGTATATGTATATGCCCCCCTTGCTCACAGGCTGGGTTTGTACAACATAAAAACTGAAATGGAAGATCTTGCGATGAAGTACATGGAGCCTGACAGCTACCGCTACATTGCACAAAAACTTGATAATACAAAAAGAGAACGTACACGCTACATCAATGATTTTATCAGACCAATAAGAGAGAAACTGCTGCACGGGAAGTTTGATTTTGAAATCCATGGAAGGCCAAAGAGTATTCATTCCATCTGGAATAAAATGAAAAAGAAAGGTGTGTCATTTGATGAGGTGTACGACTTGTTTGCTATACGGGTAATCCTGAACTCGCCACCGGAAAGAGAAAAAGAGGATTGCTGGAAAGTATATAGTATGGTAACAGATGAGTATATACCAGCACCTGAGCGTTTACGCGACTGGCTAAGCAACCCTAAAAGCAATGGTTATGAAGCGCTCCATACCACGGTAATGGGAGCACAGGGAAAATGGGTTGAAGTACAGATTCGCACAAAGAGGATGAATGACATTGCAGAAAAAGGCCTGGCAGCACATTGGAAATATAAGGAAGGCACCAATGATGAAAACCGCTTTGACAAATGGTTTCAACAAATCAGAGACATGCTTGCCAACCAGGACACAAATTCAATTGATTTTTTGCAGGACTTTAAAGTTTCCTTTTTAGCGGAAGAAATTTATGTATACACTCCAAAAGGCGACGTAAAGATGTTACCGATTGGCGCTTCCGCACTTGATTTTGCTTTTGCTGTACATACAGCTGTTGGTGAAAAATGCATAGGAGCTAAAGTTAATCACAAACTCGTGCCTCTGGGGCATAAACTCAGGAGTGGGGACCAGATTGAAATTATTTCTTCATCAAAACAGAAGCCCAACAGGGAATGGTTAAAGTATGTCGTTACCACAAAGGCAAAATCTAAAATAAAAGATTCGCTTAAAGAAGAAAAAAGAGCCATTGCGGAAGAAGGAAAAAATATATTACAAAGAAAGCTTGATCATTTGGGAGCTGCTATGAGCCAGGGCAACCTTGATGAGCTCACATCTTACTACAAACTCCCATCTCAGCTTGATCTCTTATATGAAATTGCCGTAAAAAAAATTGACCTGCAGGAACTAAAAGAATTTGCATTGCTTGGAGATAAGATACTTCCACCAAAAATTCATAAGCCACCAGTTGAGGAGAAGCTCGAACCTGATCACAAGTCTCATAATAAGAAGGACACGGAACTGATAATATTCGGAGAGAGCAGCGACAAAGTCATGTATACGTTGGCTAACTGTTGCAAACCAATTCCCGGGGATGATGTATTTGGCTTTATCACGCAAGGCGAAGGCCTTAAAATTCACAGAACAAACTGCCCTAATGCAGCCAGGCTATTGTCAAATTACGGGCATAGGGTAGTAAAAACAAAATGGGTTAAAAATAAAGAGATATCATTTTTAACAGGGATAAAAATTGTAGGACTTGACGATGTAGGCGTAATAAACAAGATAACCAATCTTATAAGCGGTACTTTAAGAATTAATATTAATGCGCTCACTATTGAAGCGAAAGATGGTTTGTTTGAAGGGAACATAAGAATATACGTACATGACAAAGACGAACTGGAGGAGCTTGTAACTGAGCTTAAAAATTTGCCGGGTATAGAAAGTGTTGATAGGTACGACACCGAATAATAATTATCTTTTCGAATGCAGAAATATTTTTCCCGGTTGTTGTTTTTAAAAAAGTTCTATCAAGTATCTTCACACCTGAATGTATAAGCTGCTGCGCAATATTTTATTTTGGTTTGATGCTGAAGATGTGCATTATTTTTCTATGAATATTCTCAGCTTATTTTGCAAAAATTCTTTCATAAAAAATGCTCTTCAGAAAAAATTTAAGCCCGCTGAAGAACATCTTTGCAGAAATTTTTTTGGCCTTACTTTTTCCAATCCTGTGGGTCTTGGGGCAGGCTTTGATAAAAATGCAAAATATCTCAGAGAACTTTCTGCATTAGGCTTTGGTTTTGTTGAAATTGGTACGGTAACTCCTTTAGCACAACCGGGAAATCCCAAACCTAGATTATTCCGTTTGCCAAAAGACCAGGCACTTATAAACCGGATGGGCTTTAACAATGAAGGCGCTGCATTAATTGCTAAACGTCTCAGAGCATACCGAACAAAGATTGACCTCAAGACGAGAGTAAATGGTAGTGGGCAAGTCAGTCCGGAACTGATTATTGGTGGCAATATTGGTAAGAATAAAAACACAGCTAATGAGGATGCGTGGAAAGATTATGAAATATGTTTTAACGTATTACATGACTATGTAGATTATTTTGTTGTAAATGTCAGTTCACCAAATACGCCCGGCCTCCGGGACCTTCAGCAAAAAGATTCATTGAGAAAAATTCTTTCCCACCTGCAGGGCCTTAATAGCGCAAAAAATATTCAAAGGCCTTTACTCCTAAAGATATCTCCTGATTTATCTGTTGATGAACTTGATGATATAATTGACCTTGCTTTAGAAATAAATTTGGATGGACTTGTGGCTTGCAATACAACTATTAGCCGTGAAGGTCTTCATTCGGCAGTCCGGGAAATAGAAAGGGCCGGAGCAGGCGGATTGAGCGGAGCACCATTAAGAAAGGCATCTACGAAAATTACCAAATATATTGTTGAAAAAACGAGGAGAAAAATTCCTGTTATTACAAGCGGTGGTATATTCAGCAGTGCTGATGCTATTGAAAAATTTGAAAATGGCACCTCGCTTGTACAGGTATGGACGGGGTTTATATATGAAGGTCCATCTGTTGTAAAAAATATTTGCAAATCAATCATTTAAATTTACCGCCGGAATCAATATAACATGAGCCATTTATTTACGTCCGAAAGCATTATCAGTTTTTTTATCCTCGTACTTCTTGAGATCGTATTAGGAGTCGATAATGTCATTTTTGTGAGCATTATTATTAATAGGTTGCCAGAAGAGAAACATAAAAAAGCAAGGTTGTTTTGGGTAATAACCGGAAGCCTTGTAAGAAGCGTGCTCCTGTTGGGACTTGGCTGGCTATTATCGCAAAAAGGGAAAGCTGTTTTTACAATATTTAATAAAGGGTTTGACCTTGCAAGTATTGTAATGCTGGCTGGCGGGCTTTTTCTAATCTACAAATCCGTTCACGAAATACATCAAAAGCTGGAAGGAGACGACCTGAATGTGCAAAAAAGAAAACCCCAAGTTTTCAGTTATACGCAAGCTCTCGTGCAAATAGTTTTGGTGGATATGGTCTTTTCATTTGATAGTATTATTACAGCCGGCGGCACGGCAAAACATGTTGAAATAATGATCGCCGCCGTAATTATTGCCATGATCATCATGTTTTCATTCAGTCCGGCGATTGCGGGCTTTATTCATAAGCACCCGACATTTAAAATGCTGGCGCTTTCATTCCTTGTAATGATTGGCCTAAGCCTTGTTATAGAAGGATGGGCCACGGAAAAAGCCGAAGATCTTAACCTGAAAAATTATATTTATTTCGGTATGGCGTTTTCATTTGTAGTTGAGCTACTGAATATGAATGTTAGAAAAAAGCAGGTAAAACGAGTAGTAGAATTAAATGAGCCGCGTTACAAACAGGATGAAAGATACGAAGGAGATCAGGCTAATTAGTCGTCCCTCAAAAAGTCTCTTTTAATTTTTGAGCAATAAAATTCCGATAAGCACTTACAAGATAATTGTAAATAAGTATCCAACATTTGATTGCCTCTGTGCGCCAGAG
>JBKJRY010000407.1:0-9126 GCA_046593045.1 Chitinophagaceae bacterium
TGGGTGCGTGGCATTCTTGAATTTACCTGGGCTATAATATATTTGGCAGTATCAACGGCAGCACGGGCAATGTCAACAGAGGTGCCTAAAGAGCAATATCCATGCACATCCGGTGGCGACACCTGCACAATGGCAACATCCAGCGGTAATATATTTTTTGTAAATAATTGCGGTATCTGGCTGAGGAATATGGGTACATAATCCCCGTGATCACTGTTGACCACGGCCCGGTTGTTTTCCGAAACAAACAATGAATTTATAAAAAAACTTTTTTTATAAATAGGATCATTAAAGTTGATCTTACCTAAAGTGGTGATGCTTACCAATTCGACATCGCTGAGCTCCGCATGTCGCTTTTGTAAAGCTTCCAAAATATGTATGGGGGTTGCGGCGCTTCCATGTATGAAAACCCTGTTACCCGGCTTAATGATTTTAACGGCTTCTTCAGCGGTCACGCTTTTATTATACTCCATTATTTACAGACTTCTTGATTCTCAAATTTATGATTTAAAAACGGCGTCTGTAGCATCAATTACTTTGGGCATTGTTTTTTCTCCCCATGATTTAATTGAGGGTGCGTGATATACGAGCGCCTTCACTTTATATTTATCTTATTGTTTTTCAAATCTTCCTGTTTTTTCGTCTACGCATATACAGTACATAATGGGCTTTACCATGTTCGTATCATCTACAGCGCTAATAGAAACTTCATGCTCATGTGCATGAATAGTAGCGCTGGTAAGCAATAGCCACATGTGATTAAACATGTACTTCCGTTCAGTAATTAACCAAAAGTATAAAGCATGACTTTTATCGTGTATGATAGCAAACATCACGATAAATGTTGTGTGTCAGGGTTTCCCAACTTTTATTGATACAATTTCAATTCAACTCTTTACCCCTAATTAATTATCAATGTAACCTTTGTTACCAAGATTCAGGTATGGGTTAGACATCTTTGCAGTATTAAATTATTTATATATGGAAATTGTCGGATATTTTTTAGCAGCGATTATTGGTGTTTCACTAGGCCTGATCGGTGGTGGCGGCTCAATATTAACTGTACCCATTTTGGTGTATGCAATGGGAGTAAGCCCGGTGCTGGCAACATCCTATTCGTTGTTTATTGTGGGATCTACATCTATGGTAGGAGCCATAAATAATTATCGCAAAGGGCTGGTGAGTATCAAAACTGCCTTACTTTTTGGAATATCTTCTATAACAACCGTGTTTCTTACCAGGAAAATCCTGATGCCGAAAATTCCGGCAGTATTACTTACAGGTAAACATGTTCAAATCACTCAGTCGATGGCAACCATGGTGTTGTTTGCAATATTAATGTTGCTGGCTTCTTCAGCGATGATAAAAAGTAAGAATGAAACTGTAAAAATAAAAGAGCCAACCCACCATGCAGAAACCAATACTTTTAAACTGTTGATCTATGGGGTTGTTATTGGACTGGTAACGGGTCTCTTGGGCGCAGGTGGCGGCTTCCTTATAATACCTGTATTGGTAATATTAATTAAAATGCCAATGAAGGAAGCCATAGGGACTTCATTGCTGATCATTGGCCTTAACTCCTTAATTGGGTTTACCGGAGACCTTGGACATTTTGCGATTGACTGGAAATTTATGCTGATATTAACTGCTATGGCTGTTTCCGGCATTTTCGTTGGCGGAATGTTAGCAAAAAAAATAGATGGCGATAAACTCAAAAAAGCCTTTGGATGGTTTGTACTCTTGATGGGTATTTACATCATAGTAAAAGAAACTTTATTAAAGTAATCATATCAATAGCTAAAGTGTAACAAAAATTGACCTTTACAAAATATTATTAATTCAATTTTACATTATTAAACAAATTAAAATTAACGTCATGAACATAGAACAAATTTATACAGGTTGTCTTGCACAAGGGGCCTACTATATTACGAGCAATGGTGAGGCCGCTATTATTGACCCGCTACGGGAAACCCAGCCTTACATGGAGCGTTTACAAAAAGACGATGTTAAACTGAAATATATTTTCGAAACACATTTTCATGCTGACTTTGTAAGCGGACATATTGACTTAAGTAAAAAGACAGGCGCAGCAATCGTTTATGGCCCTGCCGCCAACCCTGATTTTAAATTTATTTCAGCCAGGGATAACCAGGAATTTAAAATTGGTGATGTAACTATTAAAGTGCTACACACACCCGGTCATACGATGGAGAGCACTACTTACCTTTTAAAAGATGAAGCAGGTAAAGACTATTGCATTTTCAGTGGAGATACATTGTTCTTAGGCGATGTTGGCCGTCCGGATCTTGCACAAAAGGCAGCTCATATGACACAAGATGAATTGGCCGGCTTATTATATGACAGTCTTATGAATAAAATAATGCCTCTTGCAGATGACGTAATTGTTTACCCGGCACATGGTGCAGGAAGCGCCTGCGGCAAAAACATGATGAAAGAAACTGTGGATACACTGGGCAATCAAAAACGTATGAACTATGCGTTGAACCAGCCCAATAAAGAAGCTTTTGTAAAAGCGGTGACCGATGGATTGCTTCCACCGCCTGCATACTTTGGTTTAAATGTGGCGATGAATAAATCCGGCATTAAAAGCTTTGATGCAGTTTTAAGCAATGGCATGAAAGCCTTGCTGCCCGGCGAGTTTGAAGTAGCAGCAGAAAATACAGATGCACTGATCTTAGATACGAGGGACAATGCAGAATTCTACAAAGGATTCATTCCCCAATCAATAAACATTGGGCTTAATGGAGACTTTGCACCATGGGTAGGCTCGCTGATTGTTGATGTAAACCAGCCTTTATTACTTGTAACAGAACAGGGAAAGGAAGAAGAAACTGTTACCCGGCTGAGCCGTGTGGGGTTTGATAATATCCTCGGACATTTGAAAGGAGGGTTTAAAGCATGGCTGGACGCCGGTAAAGAGGCGGATGTTGTGGATCGCATTACCGCAGGGCAATTTGCCGATACGGTAGAAATAGGCAAAGACAAAGTTATTGATGTGCGCAAGGAAACGGAATATGCTGCAGAACATGTGGAAGAAGCGTACAACAGGCCTTTGGCTTATATTAATGATTGGGTAAAAGATATTAATCCCGAAGAGCATTTTTACATTCATTGTGCGGGTGGCTACCGCAGCATGATTGCTTCCAGCATTTTACAGGCTCGCGGTTACAGAAACTTTACTGAAATAGAAGGTGGTTTTAAAGACATTGCTGAAACAACGCTTCCAAAAACAGATTATGTGTGCCAGAGTAAAGTGATGAAAGCGAAACAACTTATTAAATAACGAGGATGGAATAACGAGGGGAAATGAAAGGTGGCAATATAGCTGCCTTTCATTTTTTAAAACAGATTCTAAAAAGTTCGATACAATTTATAACATAGAGGTAATGAAAAATACCGGCAACAATAATTTATAATCATGCAGGGTTTATCGCACAACAAATATCAGTTTGCCTTATTGGTTTTGGTTAATGCTTTTGTTGGTGCAATGGTGGGTCTTGAAAGGGCAGTTATTCCCGGCCTGGCAAAAGATGCATTTGGAATAGATGCCAATACCGCTATCCTTTCTTTTATAGCAGCATTCGGCATCAGCAAGGCCATAAGTAATTATAGTGTAGCAAAGCTTACCCGAAAATACACTCGCAAAACTGTTTTAGTAACCGGTTGGTTATTTGCATTACCTGTTCCGCTTTTATTGATGTATGCGCCCAACTGGAACTGGGTAATCATTGCAAATATTTTATTAGGAATCAACCAGGGCCTGGCATGGAGCAGTACTGTGATTATGAAAATTGATTTAGTAGGCAATAAGAGCCGGGGATTAGCAATGGGCATTAACGAATTTGCAGGTTATATTTCCGTGGGGCTTGCAGCATTTTTAGCAAGCAGTATCGCAGCACGTTATGGTTTTATATTTTTCCCATTTATTCCAGGATTGGCTTTTGCATTGATGGGTTTAGCGGCGTCCGTGTTTTTGGTAAAAGATACCACTCATTTTGTACAAGCAGAAAGTAGTACAAGCAATATTCCTATACTTAAAAATGTGTGGAAAGAAACCACATGGACACATAAAAATATTAGCAGCGTCACTTTAAATGGATTGGTAAATAATATGAATGATGGAATCATTTGGGGCCTGCTACCTATACTATTGATACAACGTGGATTTAATATTTACCAGGTGGGTTTGGTTGCAGGTATTTATCCTGTAGTGTGGGGAATAATGCAGTTGTTTACCGGGAAAATGGGCGACCATTATTGTAAAAAACAAATTATTACTATTGGCATGTTGTTACAGGCTTTTGCTATTACCATCTTAGCGTTATCTGCAGCGTTACAATTGTTGATTGTTTCATCAGTATTGCTGGGGTTGGGAACAGCATTGGTTTATCCCAATTTTTTAACCGTAGTATCGGAAAATACACATCCCTCACAGCGGGCTGAAACGTTAAGTATTTTTCGCTTTTGGAGAGACAGTGGATATGTAATCGGAGCTTTACTCGCAGGCGTTTTAGCAGATGCATTGGGACTAATGAATACACTTTTGATCATTGCAGGCATTACTGCATCAGCGGGCATTGTTGCTCACTTCCGCATGTGTTGTACATTAAAAAAATGGTGGCGTGATGCTAATTGTGAAATCATTGCTGCCTGAGAAATCACAAAAAATACACAGCAGATTACACAACAATGAATACAAGGCTTTACAATGAGCGTCTGCAACAGCAGCAATGTCGCGCCGGTAAAAAAGGTATTAAACCGGCAATAGAGTAATGACAGACATTGGTCTACTGTGTAACCTTTGTTACAAGGAATGGCTGACAAGCAGCATAACTTTGCTATTATAAAAAAAAACAAACACATGAAAAGTACTTTTTTAGATAACTGGAATATTATAAGAGTTTTCAGGTTGCTTATCGGTATCGCAATAATAGTACAGGCTGTTGTATCAAAAGATTTTTTGCTTGCTATCGCAGGATTTGCATTTACGGTAATGGCTCTTTTTAATATTGGCTGTTGTGGTACCCGCGGCTGCAGGGTCTCCCCAAAACAAAAACAAACACTTGCAAAAGACATCAGTTATGAAGAAGTGGCTTAGTAATAATATGCTTTACGTTGCAGGCTTGGTCGCAGGTGCTATCACCGGGTATGTATACTGGAAGATGGTGGGATGTTCCAGTGGAACCTGTGCTATTACCTCAAAGCCGTTAAATAGTACAATATACGGCGCTATGATGGGGGCACTGCTTTTCGGGATATTTAAAAAAGAGAAATGTACCATAAATAAATAATTGACTATGACATTTAATGAAATAATTCAATCTGACAAGCCCGTGATGGTAGATTTTTTTGCAGAGTGGTGCGGCCCTTGTAAAATGTTGGCTCCTATTCTTAAAGATGTAAAGCATGAAATAGGCGACGATGTCAGCATTATAAAAGTGGATGTAGATAAGAATCCGCAGGCAGCGCAGCAATACCAGGTGCAGGGAGTACCTACACTTATCCTGTTTAAGAATGGGAAACCTCTCTGGCGCCAAAGTGGTGTGGTGCCGAAAGGCGCGATAATAAATATTATTAAACAACACATAAATAAATAAAAAACTATGGGACTTTTTTCAAATCTTTTTGGTACGAGCGCTCCCGCTGCCAACTTGCAAAACATTATTGATGATGGAGCTTTTTTAGCAGACGTAAGAACAGCAGGCGAATTCACCCAGGGACATGTAAAGGGTTCAATAAATATCCCTTTAGACCGGGTGTCTTTTGAACTGGTGAAGTTTAAGAACAAAAAAAATATTATCGTCTTCTGCAGAAGTGGTGCCAGGAGCGGACAGGCAAAAAATATTTTAGAGCAAAATGGATTTACCAACGTCATCAATGGTGGCACATGGGAAGAGGTGAATCAATTTGTAAAATAAAAAAGTATCCGGGATGGACAGTTTAAAAATATTGATACCCACAGACTTTTCCGTACAGGCAGAGTTTGGTTACCTGATGGTAAAAAAGCTGGAAGAAAAAATACCTGTAGAAATTCATTTCATTCATGTACTAACGGTGCCGGATACTGTTACACTGGATGGTAATGGCAATTTTCAAACCTGTGGCGAAATTGATATTAAATACCTGGCCCGGCAAAAGGAAATTGCCAACCGGCAATTGGCAACTTTGAAGACGGTGTATGGTGAAACTATTCACACCCATCTTGAAGCAGGTAAAATGACAGACACCATTTTGAATTTTTCAAAAATCAATCACTTTGACCTGGTAGTAATGGGCACCAAAGGAGCATGGGGAATTAAAGAAAAACTTTCCGGTTCAGAAACACAAATAATTGCCCGCAAGTCAAAAGTGCCTTTACTTTCGTTAATGTGCGACCGCTCTGATTTACAGATCCAGCACCTATTATTCGTGCACAATTTTAATAACCCGGTAAAGGAAGATATCGAAATAATACACAAAGTGATTACAGCCTTTAATGCAAAAATTCATTTCCTGCAGATTGTATCCGGCGACATTGATATAGAAGAGGATTCAGTGAAAGCAAATATGAAACAGCTTGCTGTATTGAATAATATTACCAACTACGAATGTCATTTAATAAATGACAAACATATTGAAGACGGGGTAATTCATTTTAATCAAATGAATAGTATGGATATCGTGTGTATCGGCACGCATGGCAAAGGTGGCATCTTCCACCAAAGTGCCACAGAGAAACTCGTAAATCATTTGTTCAAACCTATCATATCATTTCATCTGAACAACTAATCAAATAATATAGAGAAGGCATGAGAGAATTTATAACGCAAACATGGTCGTGGTGGTTTTCTGGAACGATGATAGCAGGTATCATGTTTTTCCTTTTATATTTCGGAAAATCGTTTGGCTTTTCTGCCAATCTAAGTACCATCTGCGCTGCAGCCGGCTTAGGCAAAAAGGCAAAGTTTTTCAACTTCAACTGGAAAACACAAATATGGAACCTCGTATTTTTAGTGGGTGCAATCGTCGGTGGATTCATTGCCTACAAATTTCTTTTGCCTTCAAATGCAGCCGTACAAATTTCGCCAGCCACCATTGCTGATTTAGGTAAACTTGGCATCGCAGCCCCTACTTCCTTACAACCTGCAGAACTTTTTAGCTGGCAGGCAGTATTTTCTTTAAAAGGATTTTTAGTATTAGCAACCGGCGGGCTATTGGTAGGGTTTGGTTCCCGCTATGCAGGAGGCTGTACTTCGGGCCATGCGATTAGCGGATTATCCGATTTGCAATTACCATCATTGATTGCCGTCATAGGATTTTTTGCAGGTGGCTTAATCATGACTTTTTTAGTTCTCCCTTTAATATTTTAAAAAATGAAGTTTATAAAATTCCTGATCCTCGGGATTGTATTTGGTATAGTGATGGCAAAATCAGAATCAATTTCGTGGTTTAGAATACAGGAGATGTTTAGATTCCAGGCTTTCCATATGTATGGGATTATAGGGACGGCTGTTGTGCTTGGCATGATAGGTGTTGCATTAATAAAAAAATTCAATATCCGCGACTTCCACGACAATCCAATTCTGTTTTATCCAAAAGACAAATCAATTACACGCTACCTGGTTGGAGGTACAATCTTTGGCCTTGGATGGGCATTAAGCGGTGCTTGCCCTGGTCCAATGGTTGTAAATATTGGCTACGGATTTTTTGCAATGACGATCGTATTTCTCTTTGGGATTATAGGCACTTTTTTATACGGCTACTTCAAAGAAAAATTGCCGCATTAATTTCTTTTTTTAAATGATCAGTAGATATAGTTAATAGAGAACTTGTGCAGGACTATTGCTTTAAATTTGGAAGATGAATCTCGATAATTTAAAAAATATATTTGAACCTAAATTGTTGCAGGAAATAGAACAATTTGGCACATTGCAGCACTTCAGGGAAGGTGATTTAATTATGGATTACGGAAAGTATATCCGTATGATGCCTGTTGTTTTAAAAGGGACCGTAAAAGTTTTCAGGATGGATGAGGATGGAAACGAAATCCTGTTGTATTACTTATCCAGCAACGAAAGCTGCTCAATGGCCTACAGTTGCTGTATTGAGGCTAAGAAAAGTGAAGTGAAAGCAATAGCTGAGGATAATGTAGAGATCGTTGCTATACCACATATAAAGCTGGATGAATGGCTCTGTACTTATAAAAGTTGGAAAAACTACATTATGCGCAGTTTCAACGAGCGCTTTATAGAATTATTGAAATCCATTGAAAGCATTGCTTTTCACAAATTAGATGAGAGGCTGATTGCTTACTTAAAAGAAAAGCAACGACTGTCAGGCTCAAGTGTGATCAAAGCTTCACACGGCCTTATAGCAGATGAAATGGCCACTTCGAGAGTGGTAGTATCAAGGCTGCTGAAACAATTGGAAAACGACAAGAAAATTATTCTCTATCGGAATGAAATGAAACTGTTGCCTTCTTTTGGATAAAATGAATTTGAAATTTTATACTGCCTGCTCAACTTTCGAAAAAGTTACGATATTCATTTAGTCTTGCATTTATTGCCTGGAAGAGCGGGTTTGCCGCAGCAGTGTCAGAAACAGATTTTAGCTGCGTGGCATTTTCCAAAATAGGCTCGTTGCAGGAATTATCATTAACGAAGCATTTCTCCTGGTACAAGGCATCGCAGACTTAGACTATAAATCTGTTCCGTACATTAATGAAGCGCTTTTAGCAGCAGCTGTTATATTATTCTTAGGGCTGCTTCTAATGAACATCAACCAACAGGTGGTTGATGAAAAAACTAAATCTATTTAAGCGCTTATAATTAATTCGCCGAACCTTCTATTCTGAACAAAAATAAACCATTCATTATGTGGCTACTTACCAGAAAAAATTCTTGCACATACATGATGTAAATCATTCAGAAACCAATCACCGTCATTTTATCCGGGGTCTTTTCTTTTGAAATTTGGGGAACATACATCCAACACTCAATCATTTAAAAACCTGGACTCTTGTTATGACTGAATTAACGTTTTTGAAAATCGAAGCAAGAGAACTGCTTGCGCAGGTAAATCAACATTTTGAAACTTCGCCGAATGGCAGGAGAATAAAGTACT
>JBKJRY010000231.1:0-35063 GCA_046593045.1 Chitinophagaceae bacterium
TCTCATTATTAATAAGCTTTTCAAGTTTTTCCACCATATTAAATTGTGCAACAAGCAGGCTTTTAAATTTTAAATTACTGTCTTTATCCGGGGCACTTTTTAACTGAAGAAACTTAATGAGCTGAATAAGTTCTTTTGTTATTTCAGCATCCGTAGTCATCAGCACATGGTCAGTATAAAACTGGGCGGTAATTTCATTGAAATTACCTGTGCTCAAAATCGCGAATGACTGTTTTCCGGATCCGCTTTTTTTACGAACCAAAGCAATTTTTGAATGCACTTTTATGTCCGGCAGGCTGTAGATAATCTTTACTCCTGCATTCTTCATTATCCTACTCCATTTTATATTATTTGCTTCATCAAACCGGGCTTTCAGTTCTATAAATGCGATAACATTTTTACCGTTTTTAGCTGCGCTGATAAGTGCATTTATGATATGTGATTCTTCTGCGACCCTGTATAGGGTAATAAATATGTCAGTAACATCTACATCAACTGCAGCCTGGTTGAAAAAAGAAAGCACAGGATTGTAAGAGTGGTAAGGAACGTGCAGAAGAATGTCTTCATTAACCAGGATCTTAAAAATATCTCCGCTGTTCATAACATTCGCGGAGGATAGGGGTTTTATTTTCGGATAAGTGAGCCCCTTATTAAATGATGGAAATTTTGCAAGATCGCTGAGATTGTGGTACCGTCCACCTTCAAACAAATCTTCAGTGGTGACATTAAACGATGAGGCCAGGAACATTTGTAAATTTCCGGGCATGCCGTGTTCGTAGAGAAAACGTGAGGGTGGCCCAAAGTCTCTTTTCTTGAGCTGTTTTTCAATTTTAGTCAAAAGGTTTCCGGTAAATTCTTCACTGAGGTATATTTCAGCATCCCGGTTTACTTTTATACTATATACACTCATTATGCTCAGACCGGGAAAAAGATACACCAGGTTTTCACGTACGATGTCATCAAGAAAAATAACATATTCATATCCATCGCATGGAGTAAGTGTAAAAAATCTTTTCAATTTTTCTGAAGGAATATTTACAATTGCCTGCTTTAAAATACCACCTGACGTTTCCTCCAATGTTACTACCAGGTAGAGATAGTTGTTTACCGGCATAAAGTTGTTCCCCGGCTTGCCGTCAAGATAAATCGGTTGAATAAATGAAAGAACATGAGAAAGAAAAATTTCTCTTATCTCATGAAAATGTTCCTGTCTTATTGGGGTATTGTAATAAAAAATTATTCCTTCATTCTTTAAGAGGGGTAAGATTTTATGATTAAGAATCTTCCCAAAAATATTAAGCTGGCTTTTTATTTCATCCTGTACTTTTTCGGCAATGTTTTCTTCGTTTCCCTGGATGGCCTTTAATGTTTTATTACTCAGAGCCGAGAGCGCAACGACACCCGGATATCTCACCCTGAAGAATTCATCGAGATTGGAAGAGAAAATGGCAAGAAATTTCAATCTTTCAAAAAGAGGGACTTCCGGATCCTCTGCTTCCTGCAAAACTCTAAAGTTGAAACCAAGCCAGCTTAGGTCCCTGTTATAAATATTCATTTAGCGCTTAGTTTAGAGGAGAACCTAATCCTTTAATAACTGTGCCCCCCGCAGATTCACCGCCGTGTAAATACGCAGCTATTGCAAACGATAGTACCGAAACAATAATTCCAATCATAAAAATATTGTACGCAAGGCGTATCAGTTTGTATTTTTTGCCAAGCACAACGCCTAAAAAATAAATATCCTTTATCAGTGACGTATAAAGGTAGTCAGTGTCAAGCATCATGTCACGCATTGCAGCGTTGTAATCTTCATAAGAGGCCTTGTGAAAGTTTCCAAAAAACAAAAGATTTGTTTTCTTTTGCGCTATATCTTCCTTTGTAAATCGTCCTTCACTTATTTTAGGCCTCGTGGCTAAGATCGATATTACAATTGTCGTAACAGCTACTGTCAAAAAAATGATAGTAGGGTAGGTTAGATATTCTTCTTCCTGCAACTTGCGCAACAGTACGCCCAGTATAACGGAGATGATAATCGCGTTTACTGAAATGAGAATATTGGCCTTATGGTCGGCCATGTCACTAAGTTTCAAATGGTTTTCTGAAGTAAGGCGTAACATGGTTTGAATACCTTTACTCATCAAGCCGCTCTTATCTTTTTCAAGCCCTGCCAACGTACCGGCATCCTCCGGGCTTTGCTGCTCCCCTTTTTCAATTTTCTTCTTCAATTTTTTCAGATTTTTTTCCTTTCTTTCATTTAGCAAATCTTTGGCATAGTTCGTATAAAACTTATGCTGTTCCATCATTTTGATTGTTGACTGGTTGAATTTTTCATTGTCGGTATCACCGGATCTTGTCATATCTTCTTCTTTCGCGTTTTTATTGGTGATCTTAAATTCTTTAGTGCCAAGATGATAGGTGTCCGCATCACATATTATCTGCTGCAGCAAATTTTTGGGGTTTCTTGGTGATCTTGTCGCCAAAATACAGGCCTTAATTTCCTCAATAATTTTTTCATCTTCCACATGATCTTTCATAAACTTTGCCATTATCTCACAACTCATTTGTTCATGCTTTGCGGGCTCAGTAAATAAATGCCCTGTGTCATGAAACCACGCTGCCGAGTACAAAATAAGCATCTCGTCTTCTGCCACCTTATAATGGCCAGCGATTTCTTGTGTACGTTTTACCACATTTCGCGTATGCTCCAGATTGTGAAATGCAAGCGCAGGCGCATGCATTTGTTCGTACAATCCTGTTACGTACTCCTCTATTTTTTTGTATAATTTATGATAGTCCATTTATGAAGATTCATTTTTAGTATGTTATATTAAATTTTGTGCCAATTGAAAAATTAAAAACCTGGCCTTCATCGGAGAGGCCTAAGGTAGCTGAAACTATTATTATGTCAAACGGTGTATAATAAACTCCCGCCCCGTATGCCTGGTGCCATTTATGCGATACCTGGTTGTATTGCCAAACCCTTCCTATATCATAAAAGCTTAGAACACCTACATCTCCCGGTAAAATGTACGATTTGGATTTAAATAACTTAACTCTTAATTCAAGGCTGCTGTAAAGAAGTGATGAACCCGAGAACCTGTTTTTCCTAAACCCTCTAATAAAATTGTTCGCGCCAAGGTTCAATGCCTGGAAATATTCAAAATCCTTATTAAAGATGCGGCCTGCTCCTAACCTGAATACGCCCATTAATTTTCTGTCTTCAGTAAGACTGGCATACACGGTCATGTCAGAAGTTATTTTGGTGAGACCTTTACTCTTATTGTTTAGCCCGGCCATTGAACTAAACTCAGTGTACCAGGTAACACCCCTGGTAGGAAAAACAGGATTATTTACATAGTTAATATCAATTTTGAGCTTGCCACCGAAGTAATCTTTTATTGAATAGATGCTGGCTGAATCACTGCCTATAATTGATGGCTTTCCTAAAATTCTTGTCTTATTATCATTATACCTTATCCAGTAATGGTAGTAAGAAGGGCCTGCGGCAATCGTAAGTACTTCGTTCAGTCGTTTACGCAGGAGCACTTCACCTGTTACGTATTTATACCTTACCCTGTAAAATTCAAGGGGCAGGCTTTTATTGTAAACAGTTTCATTTCCCATGCCGAAAAAATTGTTAAGCGTGGGATTTACGAATTCGGCGTTCACCAATAAATCTTTTTTTAGAAAAACCGAATTAAATATACCTTCATATTTTAGCTGATAAGCCAAATGATTTATTGCGAACAGGCTTGATACTTTTTGAAAAGTAGCGTAAGGTTCCTTTCTAAATCCATAAGTTTTCCTGGAAAATCCCAAGCCTATTAACAGGTTGTCTTCAGGATTGAAACCAAAACGCATGTGAGGAAACTGGGAAATATTGTATTCGTTTGCGGTTGCTTTATACTGATCGGCCATCGGCTCCGAGGATAAATTAATTTTTGATTTATGAGAATGAATGATACCATTAGCCTCTGAACTCAGTTCGTAAATGTAGTTTCGCACATTTCCTTTTAAGTCGAAACTATCCTTGCCTTTACCGCCAATTATTCTCACCTTGATCTTTGAATCTGCATCAGCATCAATTTGAAAGTTGTCGTTGCCATTCAATCCATATAACCGCACTTCTTTTGTTACTGAAGGATCGAATATTCGATGGTACATTATGCCCGTTGTATCAAAGCGCTTCATTTTATACACCGTCAGTTCCAAACCCTTATCGTGTTTTTTTATGCTGAAATTTTCTCTTTGATTACTGCCAACAACGGTTACATTTTTTGATAAAAAATTATACCATTTCAAACCTTCATCCATCGTGCTATTTCTTCGGGCAGCTAATTTTCCGGTAAGTATTTTAGCATCAAGTTGGTAAATAGGAGGGGGCAAATTATTTATTGAGTGGGCGATTACACTATCAGTGATCTCCTTTTGAAAAGAGTCTATGGTTTTTCTCCAGTCATCTTTACTAAGTTGGTTTAAAAATATATTATCAATATCCCTCGCTTCCCAGTTGAACCAGCTTATATCGGTAATCGTTTTTTTGAATGACTGTAAATAACGCATCCGGTACTTAGAAATATAAGACATAAGTAAACCATCAGAATAGAAAAAGGCCTGGTCGCGATCCCTTGGGACAGGATAATATAATTTACCTTTGCCGGTGTCTGCAGTTCCCCATTTCCATTGATCGAAATGCCGGTCCCAATCGCCAATAAGATTATCCAACAACCTGGCTTTTAAATAAGCATTTTGTGCGATATGGTCATCATGATCGTCAACTATATTATTTATCACTTTACTGGTGCTTTTTGTATTTGAACTGCCCGGTGTGGGCTCTCTCTCTTCGAGAAGACAAACCGTACTTGCAAACATTTTTTGATAAAATCCAAAAGCCGGATCATCCGGCACAAAAAAGAACTCTGGTGTGGCTTCAACAATGCCGGCTGCTTTTGAAAGGCTTGCAACAACCAATGGTGCATAAGGATTGCTGGACGATATGAGGTCCTGTACTATACGCTGTGCAAGTGTGCCACGAAGGTTTTCAGGTAACGCTTTCTCGGGATCTTTATCTATAGTCCTGAGAGTCCATTCTTTTCCATTCTTATCTTTTAGCCTTAATGATTTGGTTTGTTTACCTCCACCAAGACTTTCGATTTTAAACCCTCCTTTTTCCTTTCTTAGGTTAAACACTTTGAGTTTTACGGGTGTGCTCCACTCTTCCCTGTAGTTTTCTCCAAGAAAAAATTTCTTAAATCCTGTTGGGTTTTTATACTTGTCGCTTGCGGAAATGAGTACACTGTCTTTGAAAACTATTTCTGCCGTGCGTTGTGTATCTTTTGGATTTTCCGGAGTAGGTAGTGTAGAAAAATTTAATAGAACACTGTCGTATCTTTTATCAACTTTTTCATTTTCAACGGTAAAATATTTTGCCCTTACAGTTTTGTTATTAGATATCTCCAAAGTAGCGAAACCATTTTTTTGGGATCTGAAAATTGTGTTTTTTCCCTTGAAGACCCTGGTTGATTTACTGCCCGATCCACTGACCATATAGTATTGACCGCTGTCTTTAATTAACTGCATCGTATGTTCATGACCGGCAGTGAAGATAACATTCTGGTGCGTTTTTACCACGTTGTCGAGATCATGGATCATGTCAGCATATAGGGGATGCCTTAAATCTTCTGACGTACCAAAAATCCCACGGGTAATCGGGTAGACTGAACCTAATACAGGAAGCGGTAAGTATAACCAGGGGATAGCATCGGTCAACGGAAAAATATGTTCTATCCATGTAAAATACCCGCCATGTATTCCGTAGCTTCTAAGAGTATGGTGAAGGGCGAACACTACCAACTTCTTTGAGTTCCTGTTTAGAATATCTTCTATTTGCGCTAATACTTCATTTTTTGTTTTATACGGGCAATCAGATTCAATGCCAGGCTTATCATACGGATGCACCCACCACTGGCTGTCAATTATTAAAAGTACTACCTCATCTGTTATGTTAATCTCTACGGGTCCAGGGCAGCCGTCTTCAGGATAAAATTTTACATTTTTACCCTCCCCTAAAAGATCAACATAACGTTGTTCTCTTAAAATGGCTTCGTAGCCATTCCTGCTTCCATTGTTCCAGTCATGATTCCCTGGAATAAAAAACACTTTGGCCTTTGTACCTTTTGCGATATCTATTTGCGAATCGAGTGGCGCCTTGGCGAGATCATAAGTAGGCATTATATCATCAGGCAATCCAACCTTATATAAATTATCACCTAAAAAAATAATGGTTGTTTTTTCATCCAAGGGTATGGTACTGCGGACACCGGAAACAACGGGTTGTCTGCCATTGGTAAGTTCCCCGGCATCACCTATCAAAACAATCCGGGACTGCAAGCTATCACTTTGAGCAATACAAATAATTTGAAAAGCTGTTATAAAAAAAATGAAGAACACTAAACTCTTAAACATCAACCGTTATTTTTTGTGTTTGAATATCAATAAAGTCGCGGAGCTGTATTTATCGCCAGCTTCATTTGCTATAAGCAAATCGCCCCATGGGGTAAAAGTAATTCCTTCAGGCTGATTAAAAATTACAGGATTTAATGTATATATATCTTTCACATCACCTTTCCTGTCAATAACCACAATCAATTGATTGGTGGAAGAAACTATCCAGACGTCTTTTGTTAAAGGATTCAACGCAGCCGCAGAAGGCCTGAACTTTATTTTGTCAACACCAATTTTTTTTGCAATTGACTCAAGTTCGATCCTAAAAATGGGTGGTGTAAATTTATTATTAGCATGGTCATACATGTAAGCGGAGGTGAAATCAGAATTGTCATCTTCGCAATCTTTACAAATCATTACCAAACCTTTGTACTCATCATCATAATAAAGAGATTCAAATTCATTTTTTTTGTTATTATCGCCGGGAAAAATACTGCGCCGATTAACAACGGTATCGCCTGTGCTGTTAAACTTCAATTTTTCAATATTGCCATTGCTTTCAAGAACATAAAATATCTCTCCGCTTTGGATTACATCTTCATAATCTCTCTTTTTATCAAATTCCCATTGCTCTGTGAGAAATCTTTTATTCAGGTGAATTTTAAAGAGGCTACCAGACTCATCAGAAATGGCAAATACACTACTGTCCTTCGGATAAAAACTAATTCCGGAAATTTCAGAAAGGGCATCACCTAAAAATATTTTTGCAGGATTGTTAAGGTCATATTCATGAGAGGGAAGCGCAACTTTGTTTTGATTGGTTATACACCCCTGGAAAGCATGAAATTTTGCAAAAAAAAACAATATTAAGAGTACGTTGCGATTTACCATAATAATTAAGAATTCAGTAGAGTAAGAAGACTTTATGCAAAATATAAAATTACAATAGAATAATCTCAAACGAAGAATTAAGTGAATTTTGTTACTTTACCTTATTATTTCAATACAAATTTAATATTGCATTATGAAGTATACGCCTGTAAAGAACTTTGTTGATGGAAAATTCGTCGAGTCATCGGCTAAAAGAAAACTGGATGTCATTTCCCCAATAGACGGAAACAAGCTTTCTGAAGTTCCTATGTCAACCGTGAAAGACCTTGATGACGCCGTGTATTCGGCTAAAAAGGCTTTTCAAGTATGGAGTAAAACTCCCATAAAAGAAAGGGTCCAGGTTTTATTCAAATACAAGACCCTGCTCGAAAAAAATTTACAGGAATTAGCGGAATTGTGCTCAGAGGAAAACGGTAAAACTTTAAGTGAGTCCGTAGCAGAGATCGAAAAATGCATAGAACTGACCGAATTTGCAACTTCGTTACCCCAACTGGTCACGGGAGAAATTCTTGAAGTAAGCAAAGGGGTAGAATGCAGAACAGAAAAGAGGCCTTTAGGTGTGGTAGCATCCATCGTTCCTTTTAATTTCCCAAGCATGGTTCCTAACTGGACGTTACCCAACGCGATTGCTTTAGGAAATTGCATGATCATGAAGCCTTCTGAAAAGGTCCCATTAAGTGTAGGAAGACTTGCAGAATTATTAAAAGAGGCGGGCTTACCTGACGGAGTGTTCAACGTGGTACATGGAGATGTGGAAATTGTTGAAGCGATTTGTGACCATCCGGATATTGAGGCGGTTTCATTTGTTGGTTCGACTAAAGTGGCTAAAATAGTATACATGCGGGCAACAGGTAAATATAAAAGGTGCCTGGCGCTTGGCGGTGCAAAAAATCATTTGCTGGTGCTGCCTGATGCAATACCCGGTATGACCGCACAAAATGTCGCAGCTTCTATGAGTGGCTGCGCGGGACAGCGATGTATGGCGGCGAGTGCGATGGTAGGGGTGGGAGAAATTGACCACATCATTGATAAGATTTGTGAGGAAGCAAAAAAAATTATTCCGGGAAAAAATCTTGGAGCAGTTATTAATAAAGATTCCAAAGAAAGAATTGAGCGATACATAACTGAAGCTGAAGAGCAGGGCGCCACAATTTTGGTAGATGGAAGAAATACAAAAGTTAATGGCAAGGAAAACGGGACTTATGTTGGCCCGACGGTAATTGATCATGTAACCCCCGGTATGTCGGTGGCCAAAGAAGAAATTTTCGGGCCTGTAATAAGTATTATGCGAACCAAAACTGTTGATGAAGCATTGGCTATTGAAAATGCAAACATATATGGGAATGCAGCCAGCGTGTTCACTCAAAACGGCGGCGCAGCAAGGTATATAATTGACAATGCCAGTGCGGGTATGATTGGTGTGAATGTAGGCGTGCCTGTGCCGCGGGAGCCGTTTTCGTTTGGTGGATGGAACGAAAGTAAATTTGGCGTGGGCGATATTACCGGAAAGAGTTCAATCGAGTTTTGGACGAAGCTGAAAAAGACGACTGTGAAATGGAATGCTGAAGCGGGGGTGAACTGGATGAGCTAAGGGTAATTGAGAAATTAAAAATAGAAATTCAGATTTGATCCGATAGCCTTGTTAGTTTTACATTTATTTATGCGCTAAGATAAAATTTTTATTATGGAAAAAATGATGAAAAACTTTTTATTGCTTTTTTTACTGGTGCCATTATCAGGGATATCTCAAACGCAAGAGAATGTTGAGTAATATTGTGAACTAATTGCTCAGTCAGGATTATTAAGCCGCAAAGTAAAATATCGATATTGATTATGGTGACGAGAGAAAATTGTTTAGGGATTACCGGTTGAAAGATGAAAGGGGAAAATTAAAAAAATTTAATACAGTAGTTGATGCATTAAATTTTATGGGGCAACAGGGCTGGAAACTTGTAAATGCCTTTCTTGTAACAGAAGGAACCGGTGCTTCCATCAACAACGTTTATCATTATGTTTTTAGAAAAGAATTTTCAAAAGAAGAAGTTGATAAATCTGAGGAGCAATAAAAAAAAGCCAGGCCCTAAAAGCCTGGTAGTTTAATAAAACTTTTTCATTGAAAAATGAAAAGCCTAAATTTTATTTCGGTTCAGAAAGAGTTACCGGCTGCAGCCTGTAAGAAGCGACCACCTGGTTGTTTTGTGTGGCAGGTTTCCATTTCGGCCCATTGCGAATTGCATCAACAGCGATTCTTGCCAATTGTGAATTCTTCATTGTTGTAGCTTCAACATTATTTATAGATCCATCTGTATTTACTATAAATTTTACAAGACATGTACCGAAATCCTCATTTTGTATTGAATCTTGTTCTTGCTGAATCTTACTTACAATATACTTTAACCATGCCTGGTATCCTCCAGGAAATTCGGCTTCATTTTCCACCTTGGTAAAAAGCATTTGAGGAATTGTATCGCTCCGTGTACGCTCTTGTTTCAATGTTATTTCAATTACACCGGATTTTCCTTTTTCGCCATATTTTTTTGAAGCAGCTTCACCTTTGATCACATTTATAGATTCAATATTCCCAGGGGGAATGTTTTTCATTTCACTCACATCAGTTTCTTTTCCATCAACCAAATAAATGGGATTTTGCGTGGTACCTACACTCTTTTTAAAAGTTACCATAGCGGGGACTGATGCAACTTCATCACTGTCAAAAGGCTTGACAGCAGTGGTTTTAATATCTTTTTTGATTATTTGAACAACTCCATTTTTAGCTTTTTCTCCGTAAACGCCCACAGCATTTTCACCTGTTAAAACGTTTATGGATTTAATAGAGTTGGGAGAAATTAATTTCATTTCTTCTTTAGTAATCTCTTTCCCGTCAACAAAATAAACAGGATCTTTTGGAGTATTATATTTTCTTATATCTATACTGCTCTTAGCTTCTCCACGTATATTTAAATCAGATAAAGGGTCGATTGAATTTATGATTATAGTATCAGCCTCCCCTGTTACTTTATTAATCGAATCGTAAAACATAGCATTGCCTTCCAGTCGGGCAAAGATTTTTGATTCTGATGATACTGAATTGTTATCCGAAACATTTTCTTCAGCATATTTTTCTATTCCGTTTAAAATATTTTGTGCAATTATTTTATGGTTTGCCGGGTTCGTTAAATATTCAAGATCAGCTTGTGAACTTAAAAAACCGGTTTCGAGTAAAACAGACGGACATTGATTGGCTTTCAAAACCCATATTCCTTGTTCACGCTGTTTCAAATCTTCGGCTACATTAAGCTGATAATTATTTTTAAATGATTCAATTAAAGCAGAGCCTAATAATTTGCTCTCTTTTAAATAGGAGTTATCATTTTTAGGTATGAAAATAATTACTCCGTTGTGAGTATTCTTATTTTCTTCTCCATCAACATGGATTGAAATAAACAAGTCCGCCTTTTTTTCATCTGCGAATTTTACCCTGTCTTTTGGGGATTTGGCATCATCTCCATCCCTCGATAAGATGATATTTATATTTTCATTTTTATTAAGCAGTTTAACCTCCTTAGCAATTGAAAGATTCAAATCTTTTTCTTTCACATTATTTTCAACGGCTCCATTATCATCTCCGCCATGACCTGCATCAATAATTACGGTTATTTTTTTTCCTTCGTATTTAGTAAGCGTATTAAGAGTTTTCATTTTCAATGTAAATGCCATAAAAACGATTGCTGCTAAAGGCAAAACCAATAACCTGCTTATATAACTTACTTTCGGATTTTTATTTTTTGTGAACATGATTAATCTCCTTTTTAATGGTGAATGAAAAAAATTATTCGCGATTGAAAATTGTTTTCCGGGATAAACTGTTTGCAGGATCATTTCCGCAAAAGAACTGATGTCACTATCTTCCAGGGCTTCTTTATCTGCTATGAATTCATGAATCATGCCCAGTTCTTTTTGAATAAGCCAGAAGAAAGGATTGGCCCAAAAAAATATAAGCACCACTTTCATGAATATCTTATCATAGGAATGTTTTTCTTTTACGTGGGCAATCTCGTGATTAAATATTTGCTGGCCTTGCCTCGAATAAATATCAATTGCACTGTTCCAGAAGATTGAATTGAAAAAGGAAAAGGGTGTTCCTTTGGCGTCCGTGGTTATGAAATTGATTCCTTCGTAACTTGTTTCAGGATATATTTTCTTTAATCTTGATATTTTATAGAGAGCGATAAAAAAAACAGATAGTAAAGCTATTGTTATTAAAAGGTAAACTCCTCCAAGAATATTCTCAGGACTAAACCGGAGGCCGCTATGCCTGCTGTATTCAATTATTATTTCATCGCCGCTATTGATAGTCCGGAGCATTTTAATAACAGTTCCTGTATCGCCACCTGCTCTTTGAAAAATATTAATTTTCATAAGAGGCACTGTTAATGCGATGATTACAGAAGCCAGCAAATAGAACCTGTTCCAGCGATGGAAGATTTTATTTCGCAGCGCTATATAATAATATCCGCACAAGATGCCGGAGCATATAGTTACCTTCAAAAGATACCAGGCAAGTATAATCATGAGTATATTTTATTTTTCTTTTTTTAATTGTTTTAAAAGCAGTTCCAGGTCTTCTATGCTTATATTATTTTCCTTTACCATTGAGGATACAGCATTAGTGAATGAACCTTCAAAATATTTTTTTACAAGCGATTTCATACTACCTTTTGAGTAAGCATCTTTATTTACCAGGGAATAATATTGATAGCTTCTGCCAAAAACGTTGATGCCTACAAAATTTTTTTCAACAAGAATCTTTAGTATAGTTGCCACCGTGTTTTGATGCGGTTTTGGATTAGGGAGTTCATTAATAACCTCCCGCAAAAAAGCTTTGTCAAGTTTCCATATCACATGCATTATTTGTTCTTCTGCTTTGGTTAATGGCTTCATTGTTTTATAATTTGAATGCTAAAATCGAAATTAAACTAAATATTTAGTTTAACAACTATATTTTTAGTTTAACTTAAAAAACTTTATTTTTTAACACTTGTGGGTCATTTCTTATAGATAAAATATAATTATAAAACTAACTTTGCCGGGGTATCGAGATCTGCTATGAAAAGAGCAATCTAAATTGTATAAGAAAAAATTATGTCAGAACAAATTATCGAATTACGGAATGCAATTATTTACCAGGGAGAATCACTTATTTTAGGAGATGTAAACATTACCGTAAACCGGGGAGAATTTGTTTACCTGGTTGGAAAAACAGGAACGGGTAAATCTAGTCTTCTCAAAACATTATATGGAGATCTTAGGCTCAAGGAAGGAGAAGGAACCGTGGTAGGGTATGATCTTCAATCACTCGATTGGAAAAAAGTTCCTTACCTGCGCAGAAATCTTGGCGTGGTGTTCCAGGATTTCCAATTACTTACAGACAGGAATGTAAATGAGAATTTAAAATTTGTATTAAAGGCAACCGGCTGGAAAGATCATAAATTAATGGATGAAAAAATAGCCGACGTTCTTGATAAGGTTGGATTAAAAACGAAGGGCTTTAAAATGCCTTTTGAATTAAGTGGTGGCGAGCAGCAGAGAGTGGATGTTGCACGGGCTCTCTTAAATTCTCCCAGGCTTATTCTTGCAGATGAACCTACCGGAAACCTTGATCCTGAAACTTCAGATGAGATAATGCAATTATTGTTTCATATCAGCAAGGATTATGGAACCGCAATTGTTATGGCCACTCACGATTACCCTGTTATCAACAAATTTCCAGCCAGAACCATAAAAACTGAGAGGGGCAAAGTTTGGGACAATGCTAGTATATCCATTGCATAAGCTGCTGAGCATTTACATCATTATTATAAATTGAACCAAGGATACCTTTTCTGTTTGCAATTTCATTTTCCGTGAATGATTCGTTGAATAGCGTAGGCAACATTTTTTTATAATCTTGCGGTGTATTAGCAATGTTACAAAGAGGAGCAAGATGTGTTCCTTCAACCGCTGCGTCGTTAGCGATCACAAACCTGCCACTAAAAAGTGCATTCAATAATTTTATTTTAATACCTGTTTTATTGAATGATGGCAAAATATGTACGTGAGCTTTTTGAATAAGATCATCCATTTCAGATTGTGAAGGATTAGCAACCAGGCATACATTATTATTCCGGTGTATTATTTTTTGTAAATGGGCTGAAGGGTTTTTTCCCGCAATTACGAATGGAATTGTTAAAGTGTCAAAAATTTTATTGAGAATCCATAACACAGCCTTTTCATTTTCCGCCACTGATAAATTCCCGTGGTATAAACAAAAAGTTCCATTTCCTTTTTCTGAAGAGACTTTATTGAAGGGTAAAAAAACAGGGAGGAATTTAACATTCGGGGCATTGAATTTTTTGATGTATGTTGTTTTATCTTTTTCATTCACTGCAAGGAACATTGCCCTGTTTGAAAGAGATTTTTCGTAAGTCTTTAATAATTTACTTTCAACAGAGAAGTATATTTTTTTTAAAATATTATTTGCAGACCTGGTAAGCTCTCTATAATATTCAAATTCCACATTATGCAACCGCACAGCGATCTTACGATTTTTCAAATCGTTGGAATATAAAAAATAAGTGCAATGAACACCTTCCAGTAAAATTGGGCAATCATCTTTTAGCAGGTTACGTAGTAATGCACTATTAGCCCTGGAACTTACAATGTAGGGCAAACGAGACAGCAGGCTTCTTATGAGGCTCTTCCTTTTATAATAAGTTACTGATTTGCAAAATTTATTGAGCGCTGGTTGTTCACCGCGTCCATATTCAAAACAATGCAGGTTAATCACGACTCCGCACTCAGCCAAAGTTTTTATTTTGTAAAACAAATCATAGACCCCTCCATAATCAGGAGGGTAGGGCACGTCGTGACAAACAATATGTAGAGACCTGGATTGTATTTTTATTTTATTAAGAGTTATAGTGCCTTGTTATGTTGATTAATTTATTGTGACTTGAAGTTTCACCGTGAAATATTTTCATAAAATTCAATCAACTTTTTTTCTTCATTCTGCCAATTGTAAACCTCTCGTGCCTTTAGGCAATGTTGTTGTAAACGGGAATATAGATCCTTATCATTCAGTAGCCTGTTCAAATGGTATGCTATATTTGACGAGGACAAATCATCTATCAAAACCGCGACTTCAAATTCTTTATTTATTTCTTCGTAGGCCGGGTAATTTACACATAGTTGAGGAATTCCAGCCTGTATATAGTCAAAGAACCTGTTAGCAAGGGAATAATAATTGCTGAGCCCTTTATCATCAAAAAGAGTTATACCAATTGATGCTTCCTTTGTAAAATTATTCAATACTGAAGGTTCCGCTTTTCCCTTAAAGATTATCTTATCGTTGAGTATATTTTTCTTTACCAAGGTTCTGGCCTGGTTATAAAAATTACCATCACCTACAATAATAAGCGTTGCATTTACTAATTGCATTGCAGGAATTAATGTTTCGAAGCTACGACCCTCATTTACTGCTCCCTGGTATAATATAAATTCATCTTCTTTCACCACCGATTCATAGTCCTTCTTTATAGCGATATTCCTGATGATTGAATAATCAACTCCGTACATTTTTTTAAATTCCCTTGCTATTGGGCGATTTACTGTATATCCATTTGGAAATTTCGGAACTGAAAATTCTTCTATTTTTTTCCATACATAATAAATTTTAGGTCGTGTAACTATTTCTTTCATTTCGCAAAAAAGCTCATGTGCATCATATACCCTTTTTATGTTTTTTATTTTGGAACAAAAAAGAACTGGCAAAATCGTATCAAGGTCGATTGCGCAAAGGCAATCGGCTTTTTTGAATATTAGGTAAAAGAATAGGCGGAGGTTATATTCGATATAAAATAATCTTCCTTTTTCAAAAAAACATTTTATTCTTTTTTGATAAAATGATTGTTGGGTGAGAGGGATTGAGCTTTTCAATTTTCTACCTATAAGTTCGGCTTTATGGCCAGCATTCGCTAATGATGAACAAATTCGTATCATTCGCTGATCGTAAGTAAGATCATTGGTAACAGTGAAACGGATCGTCATTTATAAATCCAAATATAGATGTAATATTTGCAATTTGTCACCGAAAAACCAGCAGATTGAAAGTGAAAAGTGTTGCAATTTTCTACTAAAAATGTAATATTGTTATTATCGTGACTAAAGAAATTGAATCAAATTTAACTGAGTTTGAGACAGAACCCGCTTCAAGATCGACACTTCTGAATGTCCTTTGCATTCTCAGTTTTGTAGGTAGTACCGGGGCAATGCTTAGTAATCTATGGGTTTATACAACTGCCGCACGCACAGCCAAAATGGTTTCGTATGCACCCACCACCATGGCATCTGACTCAATAAGAAGAAAAGATTCAATAGTTTATAAGGTAGGAGAAAAGAAACGGGAAGTACTTGGAGAAAAAATAATGAATTCATTCTCTAAAATGTTTACAGCAGATACTATTCGTAAAAATGCAATCGGGGGAGCTATTTCAGCGGCATTTACGCTTCTTGGTGCAATTTTGATGTGGCGGTTAAAACGCATGGGCTTCTACTTCTATATTATAGGGGTGATAATTGGGATCATTATTCCATTATATTTATACGGCAATAATCTTTTGGCCGTCGGAATATCAGTTTTTACAAGCTTTTTTGGACTGATATTCATTGCCCTGTATGCCCTAATATTTAAATCCCTTAGGGGATAAATTGTTGCCAGGACTATAATGCCATAATAACTAAACTTTTACATAAGCATTAACAATGGTAAGTTAATTATTAAAATTAATTATTACCTTCGCAGCCAATTAATAAATCTATTCAATAAAATGTCTTATTTAACAGCTGAAAAAAAAGCGAAAGCGTTCACCGAGTTTGGCGGGAAAGCCGAAAATACAGGGTCGATTGAAGCACAGGTTGCTTTACTTACCGAGAATATTAATCACATATCTGCACATCTTAAAACTAACAAAAAAGATTTTAGTACTCAACGTGGATTAATGCAAATGGTTGGTAAAAGAAAGAGTTTACTAACATACTTAAGTAAGCATGATCTTACTGGTTACCGTGCATTAATAGAAAAGTTAGGACTCCGTAAATAACTTCTTTGAAATGATATTTTAGCTATTCCCAACTGACTTTTACGGTTGGGAATACTTTTTTACTACTAATACGAACATATAATATGATGACTCCAAATCCCATCTCGGTTACTTTTGATATAGGGGAGGGCCGTATGGTTACAATTGAAACAGGCAAAATTGCACGACAGGCTGATGGTGCGGTTACAGTGCGGTTAGGCGACTGCATTATCCTTGCCACAGTTGTTGCAAATAAAGAACCCAAAGAAGGCCAATCCTTCTTTCCATTAATAGTTGATTACCAGGAAAAATTCGCATCTGCAGGGCGTATTCCCGGATCATTTTTCAAACGGGAAGCCCGTCTCAATGATTATGAAATATTAACGTCAAGATTGGTTGATCGTGCCCTGAGGCCTTTATTTCCCGATGATTATCTATGCGATGTACAGGTACTTGTATCATTAATTTCAAGCGATGCTGAAATTATGCCTGATGCAATGGCATGCCTCGCAGCATCTGCGGCCCTTGCTGTTTCTGATATTCCTATCCAAGAGATCATTTCTGAAGTACGCGTGGGAAAAGTCAATGGCGAAATGATAGTAAATCCAAGTCGTTCTGAGCTTGCAGAAGCTGAAATGGATTTTATCATTGCTGCAACTGAGCGTAATATAATGATGGTTGAAGGAAAAGGGAAGGAATGCCAGGAAGAAGATTTGATTAAAGCTATCGAAATTGGACATAATGCTATCAAATTGCAGGTAAGTGCTCAAAAAGAGCTACGGGACAAAGTAGGAGCAAAAGAAAAGCGTGAGTACACCAAACCTTATCGCAACGAGGAACTTAACGAAAAGATTATTGGTTTTGCAAAAGATAAAGTATACGCCATTGCTTCTTCGGCTTCAGAAAAACATGATAGGACTGATGCGTTTACAAACCTGGTGGACGAAATAAGAACTTTTCTTGGGGAGGACTTGCCAGATGAAGACAAGGGATTGATAAAATATTATTTTGGCGAACTACAATACAATGTAGTGAGAGATATGATCTTGAATGATCAAAAGCGTCTTGATGGAAGAGGTGTTGAAGATATACGACCTTTAACTATGGAAGTAGATTATCTGCCTTCTCCACACGGCTCCGCTTTATTTACAAGAGGAGAAACACAATCGCTTACCACAGTTACCTTAGGTACTCCTCTTGATGAACTACTTGTGGAAAGTGCAGCTACAAGCGATTATTCTAAATTTATCCTGCATTATAATTTCCCGCCCTTTTCCACCGGGGAGGTAAAAATGATGAGGGGAGTAGGCCGCAGGGAAGTAGGACACGGAAACCTTGCCATGAGATCATTAAAGGAAATAATGCCGGGAAATGACTACCCTTATACAGTAAGAATTGTAAGTGATATCCTGGAAAGTAACGGGTCTTCTTCAATGGCTACAGTTTGTGCAGGTTCATTGGCTCTCATGGATGCTGGCGTTCCATTCAAAAAACACGTAAGTGGAATTGCCATGGGGTTAATCTCAAAAGAAGGAAAATTTGCGGTATTATCCGATATTCTTGGAGACGAAGATCATCTTGGTGACATGGATTTTAAAGTGACGGGTACACGAGAAGGTATTTGTGGGGTGCAAATGGATATAAAAGTAGATGGCTTAAGCATGGACGTTATGAGAAAGGCGCTTGAGCAGGCTAAGAGAGGAAGATTGCATATACTTGAAGCAATGTATAACTGCATACCTGAACATAGGGGTGATGTTAAGCCACATGCTCCGCGTATGGAAAAACTGATAATAGATTCAGAATTTATAGGAGCCGTAATTGGACCTGGAGGCAAAATTATACAGGAAATTCAAAAAACTACCGGTGCGACTATTAATATAACCGAAGTAGGTAAGACCGGTGAGGTAAGTATTTTCTCTGCAAATAAAGAAAGCCTTGACCAGGCAGTGGCTTGGGTAAAAAGTATTGTTTCAGTGCCGGAGATTGGAGATGTTTTCGAAGGAACAGTAAAAGGAATAAAAGAATTTGGAGCCTTTGTTGAATTTTTGCCAGGTAAACAGGGCCTTCTACATATTTCAGAAATTATGTGGAAAAGACTTGAGAGTATGGAGGGTGTGTTGAATGAGGGAGATAAAGTGAAGGTAAAGCTGGTAGGTGTTGATCCCAAATCAGGTAAATTCAAACTGAGCCGTAAGGCATTAATACCAAAGCCTGAGACAAATACATCCGGACAACAGCAACGATCAGAAAATAATTAGTTCAAAAAATATTATTCAATAAAGCTTGTAGACAACTACAAGCTTTTTTTTATGGAACAATTCATCAAAATAGAGATTGAAGCAGGTTCGCCGGAAGAGGTGGAAATTTTAATAGCTGAGTTATCAGACATAGAATTTAATGCTTTTGAAGAAAATAAGAATGTTTTGAATGCTTACATACCCAGGGACGATTTTGATGAAAAAAGCTTTCGAAAAATTTTGCCGGATAAGGCAGTTTACAAGGTGACAATTATTGAGAACAGGAACTGGAACGAGGATTGGGAGAGCGGATTTCAGCCGGTTTATATAAATTTATTTGCAGGAATAAGGGCATCTTTTCATGAACCTTTGAATAATGTTAATCATGAAATTATCATAACACCTAAGATGAGTTTTGGTACGGGGCATCATGCAACGACGTACTTAATGATTGAACAAATGGAAAATATCAATTTTATGAATAAAACGGTTACTGATTTTGGAACCGGTACTGGCGTCCTGGCTATTCTTGCGGAGAAATTGGGCGCAAAAAAAGTGATTGCAATAGACCATGATGAATGGAGTATTAACAATGCAAATGAAAATATAAAAACGAATAATTGTAAACTAGTAACTGTAGCGAAAAATGATACCGTTACAGATGGTGAACAGCCAGATATTATCCTGGCAAATATTAACCTGAACATTTTATTGACAAATTCAGGTGATATTTCCCGGATATCCAAAAGCGGAAATTTATTGTTAATGAGTGGATTTTTTGGCAAGGATAAGGAAGCGATTTTAACTACGTTTAATACTTATGGATTTACAGAATTGGTTGAGAGTGAAAGAGAAAACTGGGCTTCATTGCTTCTCATAAAGGATTAATTATTTTATGAAAATTATTGAAGGTTCGCATCAATTTTATGTTATATTTGTCAACTGCCTCATAGTATAATTCAATTATGAAAGAACTCGTACTAATCATTACGGCCTATCTTATTGGTTCCATTCCAACCGCATTAATCATAAGTAAATCCTTCTTTGATATTGATATACGTGAGTATGGCAGTGGTAATATGGGAGCGACAAATACCTTTAGAGTATTAGGCTCTAAATTTGGTACAATTGTAATGGCAGGAGACATGCTGAAAGGAATTTTTGCAGTTGCGTTATACAATCTTTTGCCTTATTATCTAACCAATGAACTTGACAGGACTAACCTTATGATCGGGCTGGGTCTTGCTGCTGTAGTAGGGCATATTTACCCGATATGGGCTCAATTCCGAGGCGGTAAAGGTGTCGCAACATTGTTTGGAATGTTGCTGGCTATACAGCCTGTGGTGGCAGGGAGTTGTGTACTTGTATTTTTATTGGTGCTTTTTTTAACACGATATGTTTCTCTGAGTTCTATTCTTGCAGGAATCGCATTACCCATATGCGTTTTATGGATTTATAATGAAAAAGAAGTCTTTTACAGGGTTTTTGCTGTTGCCGTTTCAGCTCTTATAGTACTCACTCATCAGAAGAATATTAGTCGCCTTCTTAATGGCAGCGAAAGCAGGGTCCCTATTTTAAAATATCGCGACCGGAAAAAATTGCGCAGAAAACAAGAATAACTACCGTATACTATTTACATTTCTTCCACTGCAACCTTTACACAACATTTTTACATCTTGTTCACATAACTGAATTTAAACTTGGTACGCCAATTGTTTGTCATAGTAAACAGATAAAAAATATCTCATTGTAAATTAATATTATGAAAAATCTATTTATACTTTTCGTCAGTTTTAGCCTATTTATCACAGCATGTACTACAAATGCTATCACGGGCCGCAAACAACTTTCTCTCGTATCCGAAGCAAGTCTTCAGCAGGAAGCAGTTACACAATACCGGTCTTTCTTATCTCAAAATAAAGTAGTGAACACTGCTGCAAGTAAAGATGCCGAAATGGTGAAACGTGTTGGAAGCAGAATTGCGTCAGCTATAACGAAGTATTATAGTCAAAAGGGAATATCAAATGAGCTTTCTGGTTATAATTGGGAGTTTAATTTAATAGATAATAAAGAGGTAAACGCATGGTGCATGCCTGGCGGGAAGGTAGTTGTGTATACAGGCCTCTTGCCCGTTGCTCAAAATGAGGCAGCCCTGGCAATAGTTATGGGACACGAAATTTTTCATGCTGTCGGGCATCATGGACAAGAAAGAATGAGCCAGGCGCTTCTTGCCCAGGGAATCGGTTTAACAGGTGATATATTTACTTCCGGTAATGCGCAGGCAAATAATATTTTCAAAAGCATTTACGCTCCGGGAGCTCAAATAGGCGTTTTGTTGCCAAACTCACGGAACCAGGAGTATGAAGCAGATCATTATGGACTTATTTTCGCGGCAATGGCTGGTTATAACCCGCGTGAAGCAATACCTTTCTGGACAAGAATGGCTAATTTAAACCAGGGAGGTTCACAGGCTCCTGAAATTTTAAGTGATCACCCGCTTGACAGTAAAAGAATTGATAAGTTGCAAAGTTATATGAGAGAGGCTCTTAAGTATTATAATCCGGTTAACGCGAAGTAATACTTAAAGAAATCCAAATAAAATGCTGATTTTATAGTCGGGGTACTTTTTATAGCAATATTGTCGTAAATTTGCACCTGTCTTGCCGCATTTCTTAATTATTATATTGTCCAACCCCGTGAATGTGAGGGATGCGGTGTTTTTTAGACTCATTTTTTAATCTTAAAACATTGCTTCGCTTATGTCTCAAACATTGTTTGAAAAATTGCAATTAGAGGATGAAAAAAATCTCTTAATTCAAGGCCTTCCATCTACAATCGAAAAGCAGTTTTCAAAGCTTTCTTTTTCTAAAAATGTTACTCCTCTTTTAAAAACGCGAAAAATTGATTTTGCACTTGTTTTTGCATTAAATTCAAAGCAATTGTATAAAATCCTTTCGGAGGTTTGCCCTGCCTTACATCCCGAGGGCAAGTTATGGGTAGCATACCCGAAAGCTACTTCTAAAATAACGAGTGACTTAAACAGGGATTGCACATGGGAATTTCTTACTGAAAAAGGATTCGAATCCGGGGAGAAAGTAGGACTTGATTACGTATGGAGCGCATTGCGTTTCACCAAAAGCGAGTGTGAAAGTGTTTCAAATTCTGGTGCTTCAAATGCTATCAGGATGAAAGCTGTTGCAGGAAGAAAAATTGTTGAAGCAGCGGATTATTAATAATTAATAACCGCGATATTATTTGTATTGGGTGATGTGTGATTATGTCACATGTCATCCCTTTTATTTTAAAATAACCACTCCCATTTCTTTGGTGATTTTTATTTCCATATTCTTTAAATGGTTGTGAGTTTGAATAAGGAAAATTTGCCTCTCGGCAGATGTTGATTCCTCTAATTCTTTTTCATTTAAGCTTATTAGCTTTTTAATTTTTTTGAGTTCGAGATAACTTAAGGTAGAGACAATCTCTCTCTTATAATTATCTTCTCTTGTGGGTACCGGCATCTCGTAATTATTCAACCATCCCGGGCTTATGTCATAGGGAAATTCAATGATTGAAACTACCATTTTACTCATTTCAGTATCATCACTATAAAGGAAATTCTTAATGCCAGGTTCAAGGTTCTCTTCATACCATATTTTATAAACACTTATAATTTTTTGCAGTGATGAATTGGTTATCATTTCATCATCAATCATTTCGTAAAGAAGATAATCTGCAACTGTTTTATCAGTTTCCCATTCCATAAATCCAAACTCTAGCAGGCATCGCACTACTGCTCTTTCGTTAATTTCATCCTTGCTTAATAATTCAATTGCGTCCAAATCGCCTTCCGCGATTTCCCGTAGTGAACTATTAAAATTCTGAGTAGAATTATCAGCGGCTATAAAACGCTTTTCATCTTTTGTAAGTTTTTCCCTTATATATTTATTTACCAATGTGTGAAGTCCTGTTTCATCGATCTTCAGCAGTTCAGCGGTTTTACGAATGTAATCCTGCTGCTTTGTAAAATCTTCCGCCTTATTGATCTTTGAAATCGTTTCAGCGATTTTATTTACTACCTGCGATCTTTTATTGGTATCATCTCCTGCATCTTTTAATGCATATTCCAACTGAAACATGACAAAGTCTTTCTTATTCTCAAGCACAAAGGAAATAAAAGAAGCGACTCCTGATTTATTAATATAGCTATCGGGATCTTCTTCATTCGGTAATACTACTAGCTTCACATTCAATCCCTCTTCCAGCGCCAGGTCAAGGCCCCGCAATGCAGCTTTTATACCCGCACTGTCTCCATCGTAAAGTATTGTAAGATTCTTTGTATATTTTTTTATAAGCCTCAGTTGGTCAGGTGTGAGTGAAGTGCCACCGCTTGCAACTACATTTTCTATACCGGCCTGGTGAAGGGCGAGCACATCGGTATAACCTTCTACGAGCAGGCATTCATCAGCTTTGTCGATTGTCTGCCTTGCAAACCAGGAGCCATAAAGAATTTTACTTTTTACATAAATTTCATTTTCAGGAGTATTTATATACTTGGGTGCCTTATCGTTTTTTCTTATTAGCCTTGCTCCAAAGCCTGCAATCTTACCTGAATGATTATGAACAGGAAAAATTATTCGACCCCTATAATTATCTATTAAATTACTATCGCGTGAAACAACAAGCCCGGATTTTTGCAAAAGATCCTCATTGAATTTTGCGCTGATGGCAGCCTTTGAAAAACTATCTCTTGCATTTGGATTATATCCTATTTCGAACTTTTTTATGATATCTTCTCTAAAGCCTCTCTCTTTTAAATAGCTTAATCCGACGTCAGTTCCTTCTTCTGTAGAAAATAAAACTTCAGTAAAAAACTTTTGGGCAAATTTATTTATGATGTAAAGGCTATCACTTACCTGCTGTTGTTCTTTGAACTCGGTACTTGTTTCAGTTTCTTCTATTTCAACATTGTATTTTTTTGCAAGCCACTTCAATGATTCGACATAACTATACTTTTCATGTTCCATTAAAAATCCAATGGCATTGCCACTTCTGCCGCAACCAAAGCATTTATAAATTTCTTTGGCAGGTGATACTGTAAAAGATGGAGTTTTCTCGTTATGGAAGGGACATAAACCTATATAATTTTGACCTCTTTTTTTGAGTTTTATAAAAGAGTTCAAAATTTCAATAATATCAATTCTGCTAACGATTTGTTGTATAGTTTCCGGTGCTATCATCTACAGCCTAATTTTGAATCCTGCTCAAAAATTATATTCTATTTACAAGAAAGTCTCTATGCTAATATTTATTCCGAAATTAATTTTCAGTAAAATTTTACATATTTGTAATTAGCGTGAATACCCAATTACAATCTATATCGTAATGCTATAATTCCAATGATGGAAAGTAGCACTACAGTAATGATCATAATTGTAATAACTTTTTTTGCCTGGATTGCTTTCATGTTTTGAATTTTTGTGGTAAAAATAACTTCAATTAACAGAATATTAAAAAATACAAACTAAATCATTTGATCAGGAATTTCCATTACTTAAAAGTTAATTTTATCAATTTTAAAAGTGGGTCATAGTTTGTTCATTCGCTATGAAGATAGTAATTCGATTAAAGAAGGTATTAACAAGTCAATGCAGAATCAGGGACGTTAATGGGCGAAAAGCAAGATGCTCGTGCGTTGTGTGAGAATTGAATGTCCAGGAATGAATATAATATAGTGGAAACACTCTGATCATTATCTCACCCAATTACGTGTTTAACTTCTCGTAGCCTTCCTCTTTCCATTATCTTTGTACCTCAATTTCTAATATGATTAAAAGAGAAGTTTATATAATAGCCGCAGTGCGAACTCCCATTGGCAGCTTTGGTGGAGCACTAAAAGATATACCTGCAACAAAACTGGGATCCATCGCAATAAAAGGAGCAATAGAGAAAGCAGGAATCAAAGCGACTGATGTACAGGAAGTATATATGGGATGTGTATTACAAGCCAACCTTGGCCAGGCACCCGCAAGGCAGGCGGCTATGCTCGCAGGCCTGCCTGAAAGCGTTTGTTGCACCACAGTAAATAAAGTTTGTGCCAGTGGCATGAAGGCTATAATAAATGGCGCACAGAGCATTCTACTTGGCGACGTAGATACTGTGGTCGCAGGCGGTATGGAGAACATGAGTAGTGCTCCGTTCTATGCTCCTTCCTTGCGCTGGGGAAATAAATATGGTAACGCACAATTAATTGATGGTTTAGCTAAAGATGGCCTCACTGATGTTTATAAGGATTATGCTATGGGTAACGCTGCGGAACTCTGCGCAAGAGAATGTGGGATAAGCCGTGAAGACCAGGATGCGTTTGCTATAGAAAGTTATAAACGCAGCCAGGCTTCAGTAAATGAAGGCAGGTTTAAAGATGAAATCGTAGAAGTTGAAATTCCTCAAAGGAAGGGCAACCCGATTTTTATGAAGAGTGATGAAGAACCTTTTAATGTAAAATTTGACAAGATTCCGGAATTGAAATCTCCGTTTGAAAAAGGAGGAAGTGTAACACCTGCAAATGCCAGTACAATTAATGATGGGGCAGCAGCAGTTGTTCTTATGAGCAAAGAAAAAGCTGACGAAATGGGCATTAAGCCACTGGCCAAAATAGTTAGCTACGCTGATGCTGAGCAGGCACCGGAATGGTTCACTACGACCCCTTCCTTAGCGCTACCAAAGGCAGTTGAAAAAGCGGGATTAACTATTGACAAGATTGATTATTTCGAACTTAATGAAGCTTTTAGCGTAGTCGGTATAGTCAATACACAAAAAATGGAATTGAATTCCTCAAAAGTAAATGTAAATGGAGGCGCTGTAGCACTTGGACATCCCTTGGGTGCAAGTGGTGCCCGTATCATTGTAACTCTTATAAATGTCCTTAAACAAAATAATGGGAAAATTGGAGCTGCGGCAATATGCAATGGCGGAGGCGGTGCAAGTTCGATGGTAATTGAATTAGGCTGATTATTTGCTCTTTTTATTTTTAATAACTCTTATTCTTAGTTGGTGCTGTTTTGCCCTGAAGTTCTCAATTAATTTATCAATTCATCAGCGGTTGATTTTTACGCGAACGGCAAATTATTCTTTTCAAATTCCATTACCTTTCACTCCCAAAAATAATTCATGAGAAATCATTTAAGACTTTTAATAATTATCATATTCACGACTAACTTATTAAAAGCACAGGATTTATCTTTTGTAATAAATGGTAAGCTTGAAAAAATTAAGAAGGGAACCATTATCTTAAATATATATGAAGGTGATAAAACCCTGAGAGATTCAGCCAGTATTAAAAACGGAAAATTTCATTTTGAAGGGAATATCTCAACCCCTTATTTTGCTTCACTTACGATGCCGGTTAAACGCAGCGACTTTTTTACTTTTTATATAGAATCTGTATCTATGAATATTTCCGGCAGGGGAGATTCGTTACATCTGCTTACTGTAAAAGGATCTGGTGTAAATGATGATGACAGGCTATTGAAAGAAAGGATGAAGTACATTACAAAATGGCAGGAAATTAATAGTAAATTATATGAGAAGGCCTTTAAAGAAAAAAATAAGATAATGATGGATAGTCTTGATGAAGTCGACTATGATATTTTGGCTGAAAAAAGAAAAGTTGTTTCAGCATTTGTAAAAGAAAATCCTCGTTCAATACGTGGCGCAATGGCGGTAACCGAAAATTATGGCTATTACGCTGAAGCAAGCGATGTACAACCAGTTTACGAACTCCTCGATCAAAGGATAAAGGATTCTGAAAAGGGGATGGAAATTCAAAAACTTATAGAAGTCTATAGTTCTGTTGCAGTTGGGAAAATTGCTCCTGCAATTGAACAAAAAACTCCGGATGGTAGCATATTGAAGTTAAGCTCTTTGCACGGGAAATATGTATTGATTGATTTCTGGGCAAGCTGGTGTGGGCCATGCCGCCGCGAAAATCCAAACATTGTTGAAGCGTATAATAAATATAAAGACAAGGAATTTACTGTTTTCGCAGTATCTTATGATACAAAAAAAGACAGTTGGATAAAAGCAATAGCAGAAGACAAACTTAAATGGTACCAGGTTTCTGATTTGGGCGGATGGACAAATTCTACATCTGATCAATATGGTATCAAGGCTATACCTTCAAATGTTCTGCTCGATAAGGAAGGAAGGATTATCGCAAAAAATATTTTTGGAAAAAAATTGCTTGATAAGCTTTCCGAGCTAATAGTAAATTAATAAATAAATTTCTTTTGGCTGTATAACCGAGTGCAGCCCAAGTTTTCGCCGGTTGGTGAGACACCAACCGGGGCAGCCCGCCGTGGGCGGTGTCTCCACCGCCCACATCCGGCACTAGCATGCGAAAATTTGGGCTGCACCCGTATAACGTCTCATACCGGATAGTTTATCTATACATTAATATATTACAAACTGCTGTTTGAATATAAAATCAGCATAATGAGTTTTGCTCATTTGCCTTGTAACCAATATTTTTGCCACTCAAATTTTTATGAATGAGAGAAATTGCATTTAGAGAAGCATTAAGAGAAGCTATGGTCGAAGAAATGAGACGAGATGAATCAGTTTTTTTGATAGGAGAAGAAGTGGCTGAATACAATGGAGCTTATAAGGTAAGCCAGGGTATGCTGGAAGAATTTGGCGAAAAACGAGTGATTGATACTCCCATAGCAGAACTTGGATTTACTGCTATTGCTGTAGGGGCGGCCCAGAATGGCTTACGCCCTATAGTAGAATATATGACATGGAATTTTGCTAATCTAGCCCTGGATCAAATATTAAATACCGCCTCAAAAATGCTTGCTATGAGCGGAGGCCAGGTTGGATGTCCTATAGTTTTTCGCGGACCTAACGGAAGTGCGGGGCAATTAGGGGCTCAGCATTCAACAGCGTATGAAGCATTATACGCAAATATCCCGGGATTGAAAGTCATTTCAGTAAGCAATCCTTATGATGGGAAAGGCTTATTAAAAAGCGCTATCCGTGATAATGATCCGATAATTTTCATGGAGAGTGAAGTAATGTATGGCGAAAAAGGCGAGGTACCTGAGGAAGAATATTTAATACCAATTGGAAAAGCGAGGATTGCTAGGGAAGGAAAAGATGTAACCATCGTGTCATTTAATAAAATGATGAAAGTTGCACTGGGAGCAGCAGATGAACTTGCTAAAGAAAATATAAGCGCCGAAGTAATTGATTTAAGAACTATTCGCCCAATGGACTGGCAAACAATTCTTGAATCGGTTAAAAAGACTAACAGACTTGTAATTGTTGAAGAACAATGGCCTTTCGCTTCTGTATCTTCAGAAATAAGCTACCGCATTCAAAAGGAGGGCTTTGATTACCTTGATGCACCTATACGAAGAATTACTTCAGTTGATGCGCCCATGCATTATGCTCCCAATTTGGTTGCTTTATATTTGCCAGATGTCCCCCGTACTGTGAACCTGGTAAAGGAAGTAATGTATCTGAAAAAATAGTCTCGGAATAAGTCTAACCATACTGCTGCCATTTTTAATTTTCAGAGTTCACACGAGCTGTGATTAAATATTTATTGTATGAATACTGGAAGTTTTTATTATCCGATGCCGGCCAATGAGCCAGTCCTAAACTTTGCTCCCGGAAGCACTGAAAGGGAACTTTTAAAAAATGCACTCAATGAATTAAAAAGTAAGAAAGCGGATGTGCCCATGTACATTGGCGGTGAAGAAATACGAACAGCCAATAAGATTAATATATATCCTCCGCATGAAAAAAATCATGTATTAGGAGCTTTTCATTTTGGAGACGCTACTCATATAAAAAAAGCTATCAATGCGGCGCTGAAGGCCAAAGATAAATGGGCAAATACAAGTTGGGAAAACAGGGCGAACATTTTTTTAAAAGCTGCAGAATTACTTGCAACCAAATACAGGCCTTACATACTTGCAACCACCATGCTTGGTCAAAGTAAAAATGCTTTCCAGGCAGAGATAGACGCAGCTTGCGAATTAATAGATTTTTTGAAATTCAATGTTCATTTTTTAAGTGAAATATATAAGCAACAACCTGTAAGCGATTCGGGAATTCATAACAGGATGGAGTACCGTCCACTCGAAGGATTTGTGTTGGCAATTACACCGTTTAATTTTACTGCAATTGGCGGAAACCTCCCCACTTCTGCTGCGATGTGCGGAAATGTGGTGATATGGAAATGTGCAAATACACAAGTATTCAGCGCACAAATGTTCATGCGTATTTTAAAGGAAGCTGGTTTACCAGATGGAGTTATCAACTTACTATTTGTGGATGGGCCAACACTTGGTGATGTATGTTTTAATCATCCTGATTTTGCGGGAATTCATTTTACGGGAAGTACCGAAGTTTTTAATAGCATGTGGAAGACAATAGGAGAAAACACGAAGAAATATAAATCATACCCGCGAATAGTGGGCGAAACAGGCGGCAAAGATTTTGTTCTCGTTCATAAAAGTGCAGATGTGGATGTGGTAGTAACAGCTCTGTGCAGGGGGGCATTCGAATACCAGGGACAGAAATGCTCGGCTGCTTCAAGAGCTTATCTTCCTTCCAATATTGCACAGCAGGTAAAGAAGAAATTAGTTGCACAAATAAAATCCATGAAGATGGGAAGCGTTGAAGATTTTACTTGTTTTATAAATGCTGTAATTGATGAGAAAAGTTTTGACAAGCTTGAAGGTTATATTAAGCAGGCAAAAAAAGATAAAAATGCAAAAATATTAGCAGGCGGTAAATGTGATAAAGCAAATGGCTATTTTATTGAACCCACTGTTATAGAGGTTACTGACCCCCGTTATGTTACTATGTGCGATGAGCTTTTCGGACCCGTGCTTACTATTTATGTGTATGATGAAAATAAGTTTGAAGAAGCTATAAAATTGGTTGATACTACTTCACTTTATGCACTTACAGGAGCAATTCTGGCACAGGACAGGTATGCTATAGAACTTGCGACAAAAAAATTGGTGAATAGTGCAGGCAATTTTTATATAAATGATAAGCCGACAGGCGCAGTTGTAGGCCAGCAACCTTTTGGTGGAGCACGAGGTAGCGGTACCAATGATAAAGCCGGAAGTATTTTAAATTTATATCGCTGGCTAAGCGCAAGAACGATTAAAGAAACTTACAATCCACCAACGGATTATCGTTATCCTTTCATGACTGAAGAATGAAATTTCAATCGATTTTTTATACGATCTTTATTTGAATTACATTTAGCCACAACGAAACGAAATTACCTATTGGTAAATGAAGACCATTCTCAACAAATACCAGCTCCGCATTACAATTGAGCGATTGGCTTATCAACTGATCGAAAATTATGTTGAACTGGATTCTGTCGTGCTCATCGGCATTCAGCCCAGGGGTATTTTCCTTGGAAATAAAATTTTTGCATTGCTTCAGAAGATGAACCCTGATCAAATGGTCAGGTACGGAAAGCTTGATATAACCTTCTACAGGGATGATATAAGGAAGGAACTTCATCAGCCTAATCAAACGGATATTTTATTTTCTATTGAAGATAAAAATGTGATTCTGATAGACGACGTATTATATACGGGCAGAACTATCAGGGCTGCGTTAGATGCACTACTAGCTTTCGGACGTCCTAAAAAAGTAGAGTTATGCGTACTTATTAATCGCAGGTTCAGCAGGCAACTTCCTATTCAGCCTGATTACTGTGGTAAATCAATTGATTCAATTATTTCTCAAAAAGTAAAAGTGGAGTGGGATAAGGAACAAGTGATTTTATATTAATGATACAAAAGTTATTACTATAATTTTTTATTTAAGATAATTTTTTCTCTTAGCTTTGACCTTTAATGCAACTTTCCACCAAACATCTCCTGGGCATTAAAGATTTACAACCCGGCGACATTGAACTTATTCTTTCGACTGCTATACAATTCAAAGAAGTTTTACAAAGACCAATAAAGAAGGTGCCTTCTCTGCGGGACACAACTATTGTAAATTTATTTTACGAGAATTCCACCCGTACGAGAATATCTTTTGAGCTTGCAGAAAAACGCCTGAGTGCTGACACACTTAATTTTTCCGCATCGGGTTCTTCTGTTTCCAAAGGCGAAACTTTATTGGATACAGTGAATAACATTTTATCAATGAAAGTTGATATGGTTGTTATGCGGCACAGCGCCACTGGGGCTCCTCATTTTTTAGCAAAGCATATTCCTGCTGCAATTATTAATGCTGGCGATGGAATAAATGAGCATCCTACACAGGCTTTGCTTGATGCATTTTCAATCAAGGAAAAATGCGGAACCATTGAAGGAAAAAAAATTGTGTTGATTGGGGATATCATGCATTCAAGGGTAGCATTGAGTAATATTTATTTATTAAAAAAAGCAGGAGCTGAAGTAATGGTCGCAGGGCCACCAACGCTTATTCCGAAATACATAAAAGAGGCCTTTGATATACAGGTGGAATACAATTTGAAAAAGGCTTTGCAATGGTGCGACGTTGCCAATGTTTTACGAATTCAGCTTGAAAGGCAGAACCAGGTATTGTTTTCTTCACTGCGTGAATACAGTCTTGCATATGGATTAAATAAAAAGTTGCTGGACAGCCTCAATAAAGAAATTGTGATTTTACATCCCGGCCCGATAAATAGGGGAGTAGAAATAGACAGTGATGTTGCTGATTCAAATCAATCTATTATTTTACAGCAGGTAGAAAATGGCGTGGCGGTAAGAATGGCTGTTCTGTATCTTCTCAGTAACAAACAAAATTTCAATTAGACAACCTATTTTCTAAAATTTATATTCTTCACTATGGATAGAATTTGTTTATTCCCTGGAACATTTGATCCTGTGACGCTAGGCCATACTGATATTATTGACAGGGCGCTTCCATTGTTTGACAGATTTGTTATCGGAATCGGGCGTAATAGTAATAAAATTCCCATGTTTGATGAAGATCAAAGAATTGAATGGCTCCAAAATATTTATGCTAATGAACCAAAAGTAAAAGTATTGGCGTACGATGGGTTGACGGTTGATTGTTGCAAATCAGTAGGTGCAAATTTTATTCTTAGAGGAATTCGCTACGTAAATGATTTTGAATATGAAAAAGCGATCGCGGATATGAACAGAAGCCTGGCAAATAATGTAGAAACTATTTTTCTGACTTGTCTGCCAAAATATACTTCGGTGGCAAGTACATTAATAAGAGATGTTATTCGAAACGGGGGAGACGTTTCACAGTTTCTTCCTGGTGCAGTAAAAAAATCCATTAAATAATGTCAATCTGGTTTAATAAGGCCTTGAGCATTTCGCAGGTAAAAGATTTCGAGAAAGACACCATGGCTAATTTGCTGGGTGTTGAATGGATTGAATTGGGGGATGATTTTATAAAAATGTCTATTCCTGTTGACGAGCGTACAAAGCAACCCTACGGAATATTACATGGTGGAGCTTCCTGTGTTCTTGCTGAAACTGCTGGGAGTTTAGCATCTGCTCTTGTTATAGATATGGATAAGTTTTATTGTGTAGGCTTGGAGATTAATGCAAATCACATCAAGAGTGCGAAGGAAGGAATTGTAACTGCCACTTGTAGGCCGTTGCATTTGGGAAAATCAACTCATGTATGGGATATTAAAATGTATGATGATCAACAAAAGCTTACTTGTGTGAGCAGGTTAACTGTAGCTATACTGCCCTTAAAAGGATAAGAAATTCTCATTTAATTGTTGATTCATTTTCAAGGATTGACCTGATTGTTGGAAATGTATTGGTGAGGTACTCTTTTAGATTTTCTTTTTTTACCCAAAGTATTTCCGTGATATCTTCTTCAACCTGGGGGATGAATTTTTCATCTTCAGAAGCATTCATCAGGAACCAGTGAGACTTCTTAAGAATGTTTTTTCCAAATTCTACATAGGTGTGATAGGTAATACAAATTTTGGAAATAATTTCGAGTTCCTGAATTCCTGTTTCTTCTACGACTTCTCTTATAGCACATTCTTCCAGTGTTTCACCATCATCCAGTTTTCCCTTAGGTAAATCCCATTTTCCCCTTCTGAAAATTAGCAATATCTCACCGGATTTATTTTTAACCAATCCTCCCCCCGTTTGAATAAATTTAAAATGTTTGAAAAAGCTTTTTTTTAATTTGGAAAAATCCGGGTATAATATAATACCAGCATGAAATGCAGGTTTCTTTATTTCATGTAATAAAGAATTTATAGCCGAAGTTGAAAGTTCATCTATGAAAACAGCATCAGGGTGATGCCTGACCTCATCAATTTCTTTTGTCAGATTATCACAAAGATAGACCGGCTTATCGCCAAAGTAAATTGTTATAGAGCTCATACGTGTTGATTATCTTCGCATCATGAACAATAAAGATGCTGTAGCTGAAAAACTACTACAAATTAATGCAATTAAATTGAGTGTGCATGAACCTTTCACATGGGCCAGCGGGTGGAAGAGCCCAATTTATTGCGATAATAGGAAGGTTTTGTCTTTTCCCTATGCCAGAGATTTTATTAAATCAGAAATGTGCGATCTGGTTTTTAGAGAATATAGCAATACTGATATAATCGCAGGCGTGGCTACAGCAGGTATTCCCTGGGGGGCTATGGTTGCAGATCAACTAAAACTTCCATTTATTTACGTGAGGCCAAAGCCAAAAGAGCATGGCCTGGGAAACCAGGTGGAAGGTTATTATGAAGCCGGCAAAAATGTAGTTTTAATTGAAGACCTGATTTCCACAGGAAAAAGCAGCATCCAGGTTGCTGAAGTTCTAAAAGTTTCAGGTGTGCGGGTGATAGGGTTAGTATCAATTTTTAATTATGGTTTTGACCAGGCACAAGCTTCATTTGATAAAATAAATTTGAAATTTCAGTCACTTACTGATTATGAAACACTAATTATAAAAGCAATAGAAAAAAATATTATCACTAAAGATGATGAAAACACATTGTTAAACTGGAGAAAGGATCCGGCAAATTGGAAAGCAAATTCTTACATTCGTTAAAATTTGTCTCCATGAAACCTTTTATCCTCATTATATCTTCACTATTCTTGTTCACAGCCTTATCTTTTAGCCAGAAGAAGGGAGTTGGGAAAGCCGTTATAGCGACACCCGGCGTACAATGTGAAGCCTGCAAGACCCGTATTGAGAATCGGCTCGTCCATGAATACGGAGTTTCATCAGTGAAAGCAGATTATAGGCGTCATACTGTAACCGTTGTTTGGTACACTGACAGAACCAATATAGAAAATATAAAAACCGCACTTGCTAATATGGGTTACGATGCCGATGACGTAACAGCAGAGCCAGATGCTTATAAACGTCTGCCCAAAACATGCCAGCATATCCAGGAAGAGAAAAAATCATAGCGATTAATATTATTACACCTAAAAGAGACTAAATGTCTCTTTTGATTCATAGTTGAGAGGAAAACTCAGAAATACATTTCCCTTCCCCACTCTCAATTTACCAGAAAGCTTTACAACTACTTCCTTTCCGAGCAGTGTATTCAATGCATTTTTAAAAATATTTTGCATATCCACGTCAAATTTTATTGGGAGAATAAAATGGCTCCTTTTTGGAATGTTTATCAATGTGTCTGAAGCACTGTGGCCAAGCCTGTTTCCATTTATGAAAATATCAAGATCTGTATTCTTTAATTGCAGTCCAAAATTATTAGGGTTATAATATTCGAGGTCTAAAGTGATAGCGGTATTATTAAATCCCAATTTCTGGATTGAAAAATTATGGTATGTTTTATACTCTAATGCCTTAGGGGAGGAGCAGGAACAGAAAAAAATACCACAATAAAATATCAATAGTTTCCACGCTTTCATTTTTTTTAAGTTTAATTTTTCGGCATAAAGAGGGAACTATATACAACTTACCACAAGCTAATATACCCGATTAAAAGCTAAGGAATTATGAAAATTGAAATTTGGAAGCATTATAAAATTTAATATTGATATTCTGTCATTTTTTGTTTTTTACTCTTTTTAAGATTAAAGATTTTTTATTTGAAGTTAAAATTCAAATAGTCTTTTTTCTATTTTCAGCTCTTAGTCACAATCTTAAAAATGTTTTTAGATATTCTAAGATACTTCTATCAGAAAATATTTTCTAAACAAAACGGGGAAGATTATTCTAAAAGAGAGGTCTTTATGAAAATATTTTTGGTATGGCTACCTTTATTTATTATGTTAACATTGGGAATAATTAACCTTTTAAGTTAAAAAATAAAAACTTTACTTAAAAAAGTAAACTTTTATTTCTCTTTATCGTCTTAATGTATGTATTTTGCATGCAACAATTT
>JBKJRY010000374.1:0-5943 GCA_046593045.1 Chitinophagaceae bacterium
ATTGACGATAACACAAAAATTCAGTCCAAATAACATAATCATTGATTTCAGTAAGCTAATCGATCTTGTCCTCTTAATTTCAAATTTAACACTATTATTCCCCCAAACATTATGACCGCTGCTCCTAAAAGCATTTCGTTAATGTAAGGAACGGCGATATAATTCATATACGAAAGCCCTTGGGCCATAAGAAGAAGTTCATTTAAAATAATGCCGGACACAAAAATGATTATGCCCGCATCCGCTATTTTATTCGTGAAAATAAATTGCTTTATTTTGCAATAACCGATAACAAAAATCGATATCACACCGAGAAACATTAAATGCAAATAACCAATCACAACCGGCCTGAAACCAAATGCCAGTTTACTTAGTGACGGAATAACGGAACCTAACTGCAGCAGAAACTTTATTGATAGAGCTATAGCCGATAAAATAAAAAGCCATTTCGTCACCGTTGAAATGTCTTTAAAAAATCCCGGACTTTTTAATTGAATTGTTCTTAGTACAAGTATCCAGCCGGTCAGTTGCGAGACAGCGGCGAGCACTACAAGGATGTAAACCCAATTTGGTATGGGTAGCCAAAGTGCGGACAGGAAATAAGCGGGTATACAAGCCGATGCGAAAAGCCAAAAGATCTTTTGTTGTGTTCTAAAGGACATGTTTTCTTTTAACCATTCACTAAATAAACCCATGCATGCAAAGAAAAACCAACCATTATATTGAAAGTGCAAAAAATAGTATGTGCTTGCCAGGAACCAATCTGCATGCAGAATTTTATTAGCCATCATGTATGAGAGAAAAAAAGCACCGCATGATGACAGAACATTAAAAAGCAAAGCTGCCTTGAACCAGTATTTACTTATGATCTTTACTTTTATTTTATTAAGATCATTCCAAAAAATTATTGCGAATATGTAAGAAATAAGTATGGATAAAGTTGAAAATATGATTGAAATAATCCCGTATCCTTCCCAGGGAAAAGAGGCTAACATACCGTAAGCAGCTACGAGGTTAGCTATCACAAGCCATTTGTACTTCTTTAATGATTGTGCGGGTAAATAATTATATAAATAACCCCACATAAATACCATTAGTATATGTGTTAACCAGCCTGTAAATGCAAAATGCGAATGCGCATGCATGAAGTTCTTTTGTTCAATAAAGGGCAAATAGTACGCGATCTTATAGCGCATAATAACACCCAGGAAGGCAACTATCAACAAATTAACGAAGGCAATACGTATCCATTTTTGCAAATGTTTCAATTGTAACATGTCCATTTTTAAAAGCACAACAAAGAATTCTAATTAATTTGTTTGATTATGATCTCAATCATAAAATTTTATTCTGACTACAAATGGATTTCCCCTTTTTGTATTGTAATAACACCTTTTTTTCCAGGCTTATAATTGTACTTATTACTTTCTCAACTCTGAATCCAATCATATCTGCGATTTGTGTTCGTGAATGTAACCTTATAATTTTCCGGACATGAATTGCCACTACTCTCATTTAAAGTTTTAAGAAACAAAAGTATTCTTTGCTCCGGCCCATTTACTGGTAAAGGAGCGCCCCTGCTTAAAAGGAGTTTTTGAGATATTATAATAAATTTAAAAATACCATCAATGCAAACTAAATCATTGGATGATAATCATCTTCATTTATGATCTAAATCATAAAAAAACTTTTTCCATTATGGTAACCTTGCATAAAATCATTAGGTTATAATCTTGTATAAAATCACTACATTGTAACCCTGCATTAAATCATCGGCATAAACTCATTAACTAAATCATCAATTATGAAAAACCTACTGGTCCTAAGTATTATCACAATTTTTATGGCGGCATGCGGCGGATCTGATGAGTCTTCCAAACCAGCAACATCCGCTGCTGACTCAAATGGTGAAACAATTCCCAACACCGGAGGTTCTGATGCTTCAACATACGATCCCAACAGGGGAGTTGGGAAATTTACCGACGTTGAAGTTGCGGATAAACTGGATGCTACTATGGCCACTGAAGGTGAAAAAGTTTACAGCGTAAAATGCTCGGGTTGCCACAAACTTACTGATGAGAGACTGGTTGGCCCGGGATGGAAAGGCGTTACTGCCAGGCATAAGCCTGAGTGGATCATGAACTTTGTTACCAACACAGATGAAATGTTGACTAAAGATCCGAAGGCCCAGGCGCAACTGGAAATATGTCTTGTACGCATGCCGAATCAAAACCTTGCTGACAATGATGCAAGAAGTCTGTATGAATTTATGCGTAAAAATGATGGGGTACAGTAGGACTAAATTTTTCTGAAAAAATCGAAATACTTACGGTTTGAATTACAGGTTATTTACACCTAATAGTATTACCATGCCTTTTAATTCCTTTTTCTATTATTATAATTACCCACTAACATTAAAAAAAAACCAATGAAGCTCAATAAAGTATATACTCCAGGCCTGGTTGCCTTCGTATTAATAATTAGCATGTATTCATGCAAACCTAAGAATGCCGGATCCGCGGTTAGCGGTGATGCTGCTTCTAAAACATACGTTGCTCCCGGCAAATATGATGAATTTTACAATTTCGTTTCCGGTGGCTTTAGTGGCCAGTTAGCGGTTTACGGATTACCGAGTGGCCGGTTGCTCCGCGTGATACCGGTCTTTTCCGTTGATCCAGAAAAAGGATATGGTTACAGCGAGGAAACAAAACCGATGTTGAATACTTCGCATGGCCCGGTGCCGTGGGATGATTTACACCACGTGGAAATGTCACAAACAAATGGCGAGATTGATGGTCGTTGGGTTTTTGTAAATGGCAATAATACACCACGGGTTGCAAGGATAGACCTTACAACTTTTCGTACTGCGGAAATATTAGAACTACCTAATAGTGCAGGAAATCACTCTTCTCCCTTCATTACGGAAAATACTGAATATGTAATTGCAGGTACAAGATTCAGTGTACCACCTGATGATAAAAATGGAGATGTTCCCATTAATAGCTATAGGAAAAATTTCAAGGGGACTATCAGTTTTATAAGCGTTGATAAAAATACCGGAAGCATGGATATTGCTTTTCAATTACAAACGCCGGGAATCAATTTTGATCTTAGCCATGCCGGAAAGGGCAAATCACATGGATGGTTTTTCTTTAGCTGCTACAATACGGAGCAGGCAAATACCTTGCTTGAAGTGAATGCATCAAAAAGAGATAAGGATTTTGTAATGGCTGTAAACTGGAAAATGGCAGAGCAATTAATTAAAGATGGGAAAGGCCGGAAACAAGCAGTAAAATATGCAAGCAATCATTACGATGAGAAAACGCATACTGCAACTTCTGTGATCAAAAATGAAGTGCAGGTATTGGATGTCAAAGATTTTCCGGGGTTGGTTTATTTTATTCCCTGTCCTAAATCTCCTCATGGTTGCGACGTAGATCCAACAGGTGAATACATTGTTGGAAGTGGAAAATTAGCAGCATTAATTCCCGTTTTTAGTTTCGATAAAATCCAAAAAGCAATTGCTGATAAAGCCTTTGAAGGAGAGTACAGTGGCATTCCTGTAATTAAGTATGAAGCAGCTTTGCACGGGGAAGTTAAAAAGCCCGGCCTCGGTCCTTTACATACTGAATTTGATGGAAGAGGCAATGCTTACACCTCAATGTTTGTGTCCAGTGAAGTAGTAAAATGGAGGTTGAGTGATTTGAAAGTATTAGACAGGGTACCCACTTACTACTCAGTTGGCCACTTGATGATACCCGGTGGAGATACAAAAAAACCCAATGGAAAATACCTGGTTGCTTATAATAAGATTACGAAAGATCGTTTTCTGCCTACAGGTCCCGAGTTATCTCAGAGTGCACAGCTATACGATATTAGTGGTGATAAAATGCAACTGCTACTGGACTACCCAACAATCGGTGAGCCTCACTATGCTCAAGCCGTACTGGCAGACGTGATACGTGATAAATCTGTCAAATTTTTTAAGATTGAGGAGAATAATAACCCTTATGTTTCCAAGGGAGAGGGAGCTACAAAAGTTACACGTAATGGTAAGCGGGTTGATGTTTACCTCACGATGATTCGTTCACACCTTACCCCGGATAATATTGAAGGAATTAAAGTAGGCGATGAAGTTTATTTTCACGCAACGAACATTGAGCAGGATTGGGATGTGCCTCATGGGTTCGCTATTAAGGCGGCAAATACCGCGGAACTTTTAGTGATGCCTGGGGAAACAACTACCTTAAAATGGATGCCTGATGAAGTGGGAATATTCCCCATGTATTGTACTGATTTTTGCAGTGCATTGCACCAGGAAATGTCAGGTTATATAAGGGTATCCCCGGCTGGAAGTAGTGTTCCCTTAACTTTCAGTACCGGTACTAACATGCCAAAGGATGACAGCACTTTTAATAGTACGATTACGTCTGGTAAATAATTATTAGCAAGAGAGATAAATTTGTGTTGTGGCTTTTGCTATTGCAGAATTTATCTCTCTTCTTTATCTAAATAGTATGAAAAATTCTAAAATTAGCTCACTAAGCAGGATATTACTTATTATATGCGGCATCGCTCTGCTGGCAGTTTTAATTACTCCTATGTGGCGCATTGATTTGCAAGCTCCTCAATATCCTGAGGGTTTAAAATTACTGATTTATCCAAATAAATTATCGGGGAATGTTGATATTATTAATGGGCTTAATCATTATATCGGCATGAAAACCCTTCATACTAATGATTTTCCTGAGTTTAAAATTTTACCTGGTATCATCATATTTTTTTCTATCATCGTTATTCTTACCGCAATTGTAGCCCGCAGAAGATGGATGAATGTATTATTTATTGTCTTTGTTGTCTTCGGCATTGTGGCAATGATTGATTTCTGGAGATGGGAATATGATTATGGGCATAACTTAAATCCCGACGCCGCAATCATTGTTCCGGGCATGGCTTATCAACCACCGTTAATTGGCTACAAACAATTATTAAATTTTGGCGCTTATTCTGTTCCTGATATTGGAGGATGGCTCTTTGTTGCAGTGGGCGCTATTTTATTCTTTGCAGTGATTTATGAATGGAGAAGGAAGAAAAAAGAAAATGTGAAAGCAGCAGGGCATGTTATGGCTAAAGTAGGCACAAAAGCTGTTATAATTCTTGGCTTTGTTACTCTTTTGACCAGTGGATGTAGCACGGAACCTGAGCCGCTGCGTCTTGGAAAAGATAACTGTGATTTTTGTAAAATGACGATTAGCGATAACAGGTTTGGTGGTGAAATAGTAACAAAAAAAAGTAAAGTATATAAGTTTGATGATGAACGGTGCATTATCAGTTTTTTGAATTCCGGTAAAGTAAAGCAGGATGAAATCGGAGAAGTATATTTCGTAGATTTCATGCCTCCACACGAATTTATAAATGTGAAGGATGCTCAATTTTTACAAAGCCCAAATTTCAAAAGCCCCATGAACGGGAATATTGCTGCCTTCAGCAATGAGGATAGTCTCGCAAAGGTATTACCTGAGTTTTTCGGGAATAAAATTTCCTGGGAGGACATGCAAAAGTGAAGCGCTTCATTATCATATATTTCATGTTGTTTTCTTTTGGCGTATCTGCTAACACCATTCATGTAGGCAAAAACAAATCTTATTCAACAATAACCGCAGGCGTAAAGGCAGCGGTGGCGGGAGATACCGTCTTAGTTGATGCCGGTTACTACAAAGAGAAAAACCTCCTTATCAATAAAACTATTTTTCTTCTTGGTATTAATTATCCCGTTCTGGATGGCGAAAGTAAATACGAGATCATTTCTATCAAGATGGATGGAGTAGTGATTGATGGTTTTAAAATAATTCATTCGGGTATTTCAACCCTGGAAGACCTGAGTGGAATAAAAATTTATGATAGCAAAAATGTTGTTATAAAAAATAATATTCTTGATGATAC
>JBKJRY010000413.1:0-3037 GCA_046593045.1 Chitinophagaceae bacterium
CCCGGCTCGGCCTCCGCAAAATAAAGTCAACCATCAATAGCAATAATAGGCGCGGGAATGGCAGGCCTTAATTGTGCCTGGCAATTACAGAAGGCTGGCTATACATCCACCATATATGAAGGTGCTTCGCGTGTAAGCGGCAGAATTTTTACCAAACAGAATTTACTGGCAAATGGAATTTATACCGAATTGGGAGGAGAATTTATAGATTCGAATCATAAAGATATGCTGGCCCTGTGCAGTGAATTTAACCTGAACCTGCTCGATACCGGCAGCAAGGATGAAGCCTCCTTTACAAGAGATAGTTTTTATATAAACGGCCGCTTTTATACCGAGGAAGAAGTAATCGCAGCGTTTCACCCTTATGCAAAACAAATACGAAGCGACATAAATTCTTTGCCGCCAGTAATGACCTACGATGATCATGATGCCACCACGGAGCGTTTTGACAATATGAGCATTACAGGCTATCTCGATTCTATAGGTATGACCGGCTTCATTCGTGAAGGAATTGAAACCGCTTATCTTACGGAATATGGTTTGGAAAATGATGTGCAATCTTCTATAAATTTTCTCTTTCTTTTTTCGCCAAACACTGGAAATGGCTTTCACATATTTGGCTCAAGCGACGAGCGGTACAAGGTTGAAGGCGGCAACCAGGCTCTCACCACAGCGTTGCATGCACAGGTTAAAAACAATGTGCTGTTGGAACAAAAACTCGTCAGGATAAAAGAAGCAAACAATGGCTATAAACTTTTTTTCTCAAATGCAAATGGCAGCACTTCGTCTGTAAATGCCGATGTTGTAATTTCTGCTATCCCTTTTACTTTACTTAGGGAAGTGGAACTCGATATCGACCTTCCGGAATGGAAGACAAATGCCATCAATAATCTTGGCTATGGCACCAACTCTAAATTGTTGCTGGGTTTCAACAATCGGGTATGGCGGAACTATCAGCATAGCGGTTATGTATTTACCAATAAAGCGTTACAGACCGGATGGGACAACAGCCAGGCACAGCCCGGAACATCCGGTGGGTATACAGTGTACCAGGGTGGCAATATGGGCATAGCGCTTGGGTTGGGAACAGCCGATTCACAAGCACCACAATTTATTAATCAATTGGAAAAGATGTGGCCGGGGTGTGCTAATGCCTACAATGGAAATGTAAAACGTATGCACTGGCCGGAATATCCTTTTACGAAAGGAAGCTATTCTGCTTACCGCTTAGGCCAATACACAACGATACGCGGCGCGGAAATAAAAAACATACGCAACTTATATTTTGCCGGAGAGCATTGCAGCGCCTACTTCCAGGGCTTTATGAATGGTGCAGCCGAAACCGGCAGAATCGCTGCAAAAAACGTAATCAAAGCTATAAAATCAGGAAGCAATATTTTGATTTCGTAACATAAGCCGGAGCTTTCAGCAATCATAAGAATCATTCCTCCTGCAGGGTTTTCATTTTCATAGAGTTATCACGAATAAAAATGATCATAAGAAAATGAAAACTCTGATGGGAAATGCATATAATTTTTAAGCAGTCTAGATTTAGTTCTATTGTACTAAATATTTTCGTGTAAATAAAGCAAGCGTTCACACAGTATTTAGTACTCTTCGTCATAATTCCATTCCCTCTGATTCATCATTTTTTCAGAATATTCTCGTCACAATACCATTGAATGCGTACAACTGGTTCGCACGGTCCGTACTGCTTACGTTGGGTACAAGGCTCAGCAGGGTCTTTCGCAGATAATCCGTCGGTAGCGAGTAGTAATGATTTTTAGGGGTACTCAAATAACTATTCATTATCTGCAGAATATTTTAGTGCCGCGGGACTGCATGGCAAACACGTCCTGTTTTTTCACCACTCATGTAATTCAATCGGGTGGAGTTTTTGCCGTTATTATCTTTGACCCATGTTTACATTTCTGGCGTGGATCATTTTATTTATTCTTTGCTGGCCGCTGTCTATTATGGCTTTGGTACTGTATCCTGTCTTATGGCTGCTTACCCTCCCATTTAGGTTGCCCGGCATAGCGGTGGATGGCGTTTTCGGTTTACTAAAGAGCATCATCATGTTGCCAGGCAGGCTGCTTCACCGGTAGCACTGGCTACCCATGGCACTGCCATTTTCAATAGTTGATTTCGTATACGAAAGCCGGAAACTTTTACGGCTATGCATTTTTTTAGCGCCGGTTTTATGGATATAATTGAAATAAAGAACGCTGCTTCAAGCATTCTTATCTTTGCAAAATGTATAAGAACAAAGCACCAGTAAGGGGCATCCGTCGTGCATTTTTTCCGATTCTTACCGGGTGTATCTTAACATTATTTTTCTGTGGAGTCGTTTCTGCACAGGGAAAAGGCCAGATGGTAAGGCTGGCAAAAATCGTCATTGATTCTGCCCAGTTGGAAAACTACAAGGCTTTGCTTAAAGAAGTAATCGAAACTTCTGTTCGTGTAGAGCCGGGCGTTCTCACTTTATACGAAGTCTCTGAAAAAGACAATCCCTGCTACATTACGATCCTGGAAATTTATGCTGATACGATTGCATACAAGGCACATCTGCAAACGCCGCATTTTTTAAAATACAAAAATGGTACTAAGAAAATGGTTAAGTCTCTCGAACTTGTCGCTGGCGATGCACTTGTGCCTGGGATGAAGATAAAGTGAAGAAGCAAGATCATCGCCAAAACTTTGCTATGCATGCCTGAAGGCACCACCACGTCTGCAGGAACATGGTTGCTTTATTTTTGCCAATGTCGCTGTTTCGCCTTTTTTGCAAGCCCGGATCTTCTCTGTCCTTTGCTAAAATTTTAATGGCATGAAATATTTAAACTTTTAATTCTTATAAAAATGAAAAAGAAATTCCAGTTAGTACTGGGCAAAATTTTAACGGGCTGTTTATTATTGTGCTACTCGCATTCGATGGCGCAGGAAAAAGACATGATAGATACTGCATTGATCCCATTCTGGAAAACCACAACCATGTACAATGAATCGGTATTGATGATTTCAAGAAACGGAGAATTAC
>JBKJRY010000218.1:0-4825 GCA_046593045.1 Chitinophagaceae bacterium
TTTATGAAGTACAAGCAATTAATAATAACTGGGGTGTAAGGGATTTAAAACGGGCCATTGAAAGCCTTTTGTTTGAGCGTACCGGTCTTAGTAATGTAAAAGAAATACCCCTCCAAAAATTCAATGAACAGGTAGAACTACTACCAGAGAATGTTTTTAAAAACACTTATCTGCTGGAGTTCCTGGGGTTGGAGGATAAAGCAGGATATTCTGAATCTGATTTAGAGGAAAGCATTATTATTCACCTCCAGAATTTTTTATTAGAACTTGGCCGTGGTTTTTGTTTTGAAGCCCGGCAAAAACGTATAACGCTTAACAATACGTATTACCGGATTGACCTTGTGTTTTACCACAGAATTTTAAGGACGCATATACTGCTGGATTAAAGAAAGGAAAGTTTAAACCGGAACATACCGGACAACTTAATTTTTACCTGAATGTACTGGACGAAAAAATAAAACTACCGCATGAAAACTCCAGCATTGGTAGTGTATTATGCAAAAAAAAATAATACTGTTGTTGAATTTTCTGTAAAGAGTATTGATAAGGCAATGAGTGTGGCTATATTTAAAACCACCAAGCAAATGCCAAATGAAATAAAAAAGGTTTTGCCCGATTCGGATGAGTTGGGGAAGTTGTTGTGATTTTTTAGATACCGACTTTAGTATTTCATGGCATCATCGTTGAGTTGAAATCTTTTCATCGGTTGGTTATGAAGGGGACATTTACCCACACAACTCACTCACCTTTTACATCAAACCGATATTTCTATTTAACTCCGATTGCAGCTAAAAGCTTGATTTTATCTATTGATAAAATTCCATTCTTAATTCTATTTCTCTGTTGAGATAACCAGCCTCTTAATTGGTCATATTGTTTACCAGAAGGCAGTTGAATATTTCCATTTAGTTCTTTAAAAGCTTTTAATTCATTGTAACTTTCAATCCACAGTTTTATAGGATTAAATGGAAATGGCGTATCCTTTAATTTCAAGTATCGTTTGTTTTCAAGCTTATTAGCTCTCTTTTTTTTCCGTTGCTTATCAACCCATCTCCCTAACTGTGGAAACTGTTTGTCTTGTGCAAGAATTGGCCTATTCGCATGTTTGGCAACATAATCAAGCCATTTCTTAAAATTTATTTCCCACTCTTTCATCCGAGGGTCCCACGGAAACTCAATTGCGTTTAATTTTTCTTTTTGTTCTTCAGTTAATGTCTTTTTTCTTTGAGCAACTATCCAAGTACCTAGAGTCCCATCTCTGGCTTGGAGATTTGAATGGCCATTCTTTTCAAAATATTTTTTAAGATTTTGATATTGGCTTTCCCACGCTGCATCGTAATTTCTTTTTTTCTTATCAGTAAGAACCCAATTATAATCAACATCATTTAATTTGCTTATTTGCTCTTGAGTCAATGTGTTCTCAAACCGTCTTTGAGCAACGGCCCAGGTTCCAAGCGGCCCATATCTTGAATTAATATTACTGTGCCCATATTTGTTATAGTACCTCAAAAGCTTTTGATAATTCTTTTCCCATGTACTTACCGATTTTTTTAAGCTCTTTTCTAACGTCGCTTTTATTTTCTTTTGTTCTTTATCAGGTCTGGCTATAATATTTTTTATAAAATCTTTTTCGGAATTCAAAATAAATTCTGCCCATGATTTCAATTTGGACGCATAAGTTGGCCCAGAACTTTCCTGTACCGATTTACCAAAAAGGTCTTGATAATCGTTATATAATTCTTTTGCTTTTATATTGGGGCTAGCTCTGTAAATTTCTGTTACAGTCTTTATTTTATTTAATTGCAAAGCACTCCTTGCTATTTCTTTTTTAAATTCAATTTCGGTTTGCAAAAGAAGTGACTGAAGTAATTTCCTTTTATCTTCTACAAAAAAAATGTTTGCACCTTTTTTCCCTAAGAAGCCCATTACACCTAAATCTCTTAAAATTGCGGGAGGATATTCTTTAATATTTTGCATTATACCGTTTACGAGAATGTCTTTTAATATTTTAATGATATTCTCGGGGTTATTAAAGATAATTGCAGTGTCTTTTGATTTACCTAAATCCATTCCGCCTTTTCTCCCTCTCTCAAGTTTTAAAATTTTATCTTTAATATCAAGTTCAAGAAAATAAATCCACTGAATTAAAGTTGTTGCGTAACCATACCATGTTTGGTCATTAGTTGAAGTATAATCAAAGCAATTTTTATAAATCTCTGCTACCTTTTTGGTACTTAAAATAGATTCAGTGGATTTAAGTAATTCAGAATAGACTTTAGACTCTTTGATTCTTTCTTTACTTATTGCAATAAAGCTGCTTTCATCTGCTTTAATATTTGAAGGGAGAAAATAATTACCATCATCGTCTTTCTGAATTAAGTCCATTTTTTGAAGGTCAATCAATATGTTAACCAAATGACTCGACCTAGACTTACCTTCTTTATCCATTTTTTTATAAAGTGTATCCAAAAGGTATCTTTTACCAGGCTCAAATAGTAGGAATATTTTTAAACATACATTATAGGATAGTCTTAAAATATGATTAGCAGTTAACGGAATAATGTTTCCTCGTAGTAAATACTCCCTAAAAACATCCCAGTAAGGCTTATAAACCTGTCCTGATTTAACAATCAATCTCCTGTCTGAGAGTGATTGAATAATCTTTTCGGAAATAATCTCTGGTATTTCATTTTCATGAAAAAACGAACCTACATCGGCATTCTTTGCAATGGTCATTAAAGCATTAGACTCAAGCCCAGTAAGTTCTTCTATATCTTTTTTAAAAAGGTTATTGATGTTTAAATTTGATTTGGAAAGAGTGGAAATTTTTTGTTTTCGTTGAACAACTTCATTGAAAATATGAATACATAATTTTTTAATTAACCATGGGTACCCCTGGCTGTTTTCAATTAAAAGGCTTTTTAGGCTGTTATTTAATTTCCCAATTTTAGGCTCATTCTCTAACTGTGCAATAATTAGATTTATTTCCTCATTATTAAATCCAATTAGTTCAAAAGGAATACCAAGTCCTTTGGCTTGTTGCCAAAATTTATATGAACCACTCTCTGGTGATAATGTTATTTCCTTTTTCCAAGAAAAACCAACAACAATATTTGCTTGTTCATTATTAATTTGTAAAAGAAACTCATGAAATGGTTTGTATAAATAATCCCTCCTAAATACATCTTCAAATTGGTCAAAAATCAGGATGAGAATTTTGTTATTTGCTTTTAAATATTCTATGATGTTTTTTACTGATGAATCGCTCAATAAATCAAATGAGGAAACAAATGAGATTTTATTATCGGATACGTCATTGCCACTAATAAAATTTTCTGCTTTTGCTTTTTTAAGTAGCTCTTGAAATGCTAATCCAACAAATTGTTCTGTTTCGGCATTAATTGAATCTACAGTGAATGCATAAAATTTTGATTTGTTTTGTTTGTTTGAGCATGAAGCTTTTACTGCATTGAGTAATGAGCTTTTTCCCATGCCTGACTTTCCTGACAAATAAAAAACCCTTTTATTAGTTGATCCATTCAACACATTTTTAAAAAACTGAATTATCTCTGCTCTATTCTTTCTCCTTCCAACAAAGAATTTTTCTGAAGCTGGTTTATAATCAATCCAACTGTCACTTTGAGGAATTTCAACAACAGTTTCAGTAATTGGATATGAGCTTGTGAGGGGATTTGCCTTACTTAATAATGATTTGAACTTCAAAGAAGCGACTTCAGGAATTTTGCTTTGAACTGTTTTCGCAATTTTTGTATCTGTTATACTTTCACCATCTTTCGCACTAAAAAGATAAAAATCATTAGGAATAGCAAGGCTTGTCGAGTTTACTATATATGCAAAGAAGTCCCCAAACTGGGAGAAAATTAAAAACCGCTTAGTTGCCTGTCTGGGTATTTCATTTTCATTAATTCTACAGATTCTATCATTGACTTGTAGTAGCTCAATAATTTTTTGAGGCCCATAGAAAGTAACATTATCTAATTCTGACTTTTTATCAAATTCTTCGAGTTTTGTGCCAGAAGCAAAGTGATCTAATTCTACAGTGTGAATGAAATATGCTTTTTTAGGTTTTTTGGAATAAATCTTAAAGCCAAATGTTTGCAAGTCGGTAATTGTAACTTTTTCTTTGGCTTTACATTCAACGTAGAGAATGTCTTTGTCATGCTTATGTTCACATAATAAATCAACTTCACCTATTGTAAAATTCGGATTTGATGTTATTTCATATTGGTTGCTCTCTAACACACTTCTTATCATTCTTTCGAAAGCATTTCCCTTTGCATAATTATCTTCTCCCTTAGTAGGCTTATCTAAAAATATTTGTATTTCACTTCTTATTTGCATCTAATAAATTGTTACTGTTTTCTAAATGAATACTCTCTACTCACTAATCTTCCCCCAATAATTCCATCAATCTCCAATTCACATAATAAGTTGTCCTTCCCATTTTTTGTGGCCTCACAATATCAGCATCGGTCAGTTTTTTTAACCAGGTGGATGCTGTTTGCCGGTGGGCTATTTCTTTCTTTTCTAATAATTCAATTTTTAAATAAGGCAACGCAAACATCAATTGCAGTAAATCGTAACTGAATGAAGAGCCAAGCACATCTTTCATTCTCTTTTCAAATTCTTCTTTCAGCAACAACATACTCCTTATTTTTTTTGTCGTAAGCTGTGCTGTTTCTATTAATGCAGTAAGTATGTACATTATCCAATCGTGCCAGTTATTTTTTTCAGTTACGCCTCTTAATAATTGATAGTATTCTGTTTTGTATTTTACAATGTAGGAGCTTAGATAAAGTACTGG
>JBKJRY010000085.1:0-6222 GCA_046593045.1 Chitinophagaceae bacterium
CATTTCTTTCCTATAAAAATCTGGCTGAAGCCGCTAATGACGCAGACATAATTGTTGTAAGTTCCACCGCAGATAATTATACCGTTCATCCTGTCTTTTTTACAACGCAAAAAACCCGGCTAATACTGGATCTTTCTGTTCCGCAAAACGTTGATCCGGCAGTAAAAAATTTGCAAGGCGTTGAATACCTCAACGTGGATGAGATTTCTGAAATTCTTGATAAGACAATTTCATTGAGGCAAGCTGAGATTCCAAAGGCCATGGAAATTATTGACTTAACAATGCAAAATATGATGGACTGGTATCGCAGGCAGGCAAATAGTCCTCTTCTACGCAAAATAAAAAGCCAGCTTCTCGAGCTCAATGAAATCCATTTTAACGATGGTAACAGCGAAGAAAAAATTCACAAGACAGTATCTTCACTTGCTATACAATTACATAATGAAAATAACAAGGGTTGCCAGTACATTAGCGCTTTAAGCAGTTACCTTCACATGAATTGAAAAAGGTAATTAAGATAGGAACCCGTGAAAGCCAGTTGGCTGTGTGGCAGGCTACACTTGTGCAGAAGCTCTTACTCGAAAATGATGTTGCATCAGAGCTTGTTTACATAAAAAGTGAGGGAGATATTGACACCGTTACACCGCTATACGAATTAGGCGTGCAAGGAATTTTTACGAAATCGCTTGATGCCGCACTTTTAAATAACCGAATTGATATAGCGGTTCACTCAATGAAAGATGTTCCTACAAAACTCGCTGAAGGAATAAAACAAGCGGCTGTTTTAGAAAGAGCTTCCTTTAAAGACATTATCGTTTATAAAAATGACCCTTTTTTTTTAGAAGATAAAAATAGCATTGCAACAATCGCCACAAGCAGTATTCGCCGTATGGCACAATGGCTGCATCGTTATCCCAATCACTCCATAGAAAACCTGAGAGGGAATGTAAATACACGTTTGAGAAAGATAAGTGAACACAACTGGAACGGTGCCATCTTTGCTGCTGCAGGACTTGAAAGAATTGACCTGCGTCCTAAAACCTCTGTTGATCTTGACTGGATGTTGCCGTCGCCTGCGCAGGGAGCTATTGTAATTGTTTGCCGGGAAAATGACAATTATTCATTTGACTCCAATAGTGTTTTGAATGACGATAACACAGCGCTGTGTACAAAAATTGAAAAGGATTTTTTAAGAGCGTTATCCGGCGGATGTTCTACTCCAATTAGCGGGCTTGCAGAAGTGCAAGGTGATAAAATAATTTTCAAAGGAAATATTTGCAGCACAGATGGAAAACAAATAATTGAAATAGAAAAAGAAAGTGCGCATACTGCTGCCAGTGAGCTTGGTTACACAGCAGGAAATGAATTATTGCAAAATGAAGAAGTGCGAAAAATAATTGAAGAAATAAAGAATGCAAAAAAATAAAATAAACATATTGAGTACACGGCCAGTCGGAACAGCATTGATAAGCAAAGCTGCTCAACATGATATTAGTATTGATGAAATATCTTTTATAAACACGGAAGAAATTATTGACGATACGCTTGCAAAAAAAATTGAGCATCTTTCGCGTGAAAATATCAACGCGGTTTTTACCAGCATGAATGCCGTGGAAGCGGTCAGAAAGTTTATTCCGTTAAAATCTGCATGGAAAGTTTTTTGTATTGGCAATACAACAAAGAAATTAGTGAAAGATATTTTTGGAGAGAGCAATTTATCTGCCATTGGAAATAACGCAACCGAACTTGCAGAAAACATTGTGAGCGATAAGGGAATAAAAAAGATATATTTTTTTTGTGGCGATCAAAGAAGAGATGAATTACCGGAAAAACTAAAAGACAACAGCATTGAAATCGAAGAGTTGGTTGTTTATAAAACAATAGAAACTGCGGAAAAGATTTCAAAGGTATACGATGGCATATTATTTTTCAGCCCAAGTGCCGTGGATAGTTTTTTCTTAAAAAATTTTATATCAAATCAAACAAAAGTCTTTGCTATCGGCACTACAACCGCAGATGCATTAAAACCTTTTACACAACATCCTGTTATTATTGCTGATTTTCCTGGAAAGAAAAATTTAGTAGAACAGGCAATTAATTATTTCAGCAAAAAACAAGTTTCTTAAATGCAACAGATAAAAAATGATCTCTTATTAAGAGCGCTAAAAGGCGAAAAAGTAGAACGGCCACCTGTTTGGATGATGCGGCAGGCAGGCCGCTATTTACCAGACTATATTAAGTTGAGAGAAAAATATGATTTTTTTACCCGCATCCAAACTCCGGAGCTTGCAACAGAAATTACTTTGCAGCCAATAGAGCAGGTAGGCGTAGACGCAGCAATTATCTTTTCTGATATTCTTGTTATTCCACAAGCGATGGGATTGGAAGTCTTGATGGAAGAAGGTAAAGGACCTTCATTGCCCAAGGTAATTAAAACACAAAAAGATATTGATACGTTGGTTACGGGTAATGCTGAAGAAAGCTTAGGCTATGTAACGAATGCTTTATCTCTTACAAAAAAAGAATTGAATGGACGCGTTCCTTTAATCGGTTTTGCAGGAGCGCCCTTTACCATATTATGCTACATGATAGAAGGAAAGGGAAGCAAAACATGGGATAAAGCAAAACAGTTTTGCTTTACTGAACCGGGAATGGCTCACCAATTACTACAAAAGATAACCGATACAACAATAGATTATTTAAAAGTGCAGGCCAAAGCAGGCGCTGATGTATTGCAGGTTTTTGATAGCTGGAGTGGTTGTTTAAGTCCGGCTGATTTTAAGCTTATCGCACAGCCGTATTTAATTCAAATTGCCGATGCATTAAAAGATATTGCACCAGTAATATTATTTCCAAAAGGTAGCTGGTATGCATTAAAAGATCTTAGTGAAAGCAGTGCTGCCGGCCTTGGGATTGATTGGTGTATCACACCTCAATATGCGAGAGAATTGACTGGTAATAAAATAGCGCTGCAGGGAAATTTCGACCCAGCAAAATTATTAGCGCCTATTCCAGTAATTAAAAAAGAAGTGAAGAAAATGATAGATGATTTCGGGGTGCAGAATTACATTGCTAACCTTGGTCATGGTATTACGCCAAATGTTCCTGTTGAAAATGCAAAAGCTTTCGTTCATGCAGTGAAGGAATACATTCAGGAGACATGAGGCACAACAAAGTATGAATTAAATTCAATTTTTAAAAATGGCTCTTAAAGAAGACTGGATATTATTTATTGAAGAACTGCAAAACCATATCTGCAAGACTCTAGAAGATTCTGATGGGAAGGCAAAATTTATTGAAGATAAATGGGAACGAGCAGAAGGTGGTGGTGGAAAAACAAGAGTTATTTCCAATGGAAATGTTTTTGAAAAAGGCGGCGTAAACACTTCCATAGTTTTTGGTGATGTAACAGAAGCTATGAGAACACAGTTGAAGATTGACGGATCAAAATGGTTTGCGTGTGGCATAAGTATAGTAATGCATCCTGTAAATCCTTTTGTGCCTACAGTACATTGCAACTACAGGATGTTTGAATTGTATAATGAAAGCGATGAAGTAATTGACCGTTGGTTTGGTGGCGGAACCGATCTTACTCCTTATTATTTATTTGAAGAAGATGCAAGATATTTTCACCAGACGTATAAAAGCGTTTGTGATGAATTTGATACTTCTTTTTATACAACATTTAAAAAAAATTGTGATGATTATTTTGTCAACTGGCATAGAAATGAAGAGCGCCGGGGCATTGGTGGTATTTTTTATGATTACAGAAGAGCTGATGAAAAACACGATGTAAATTTCTGGACGAGCTTTGGGAAAGAATGTGCCGAAACTTTTGTTACTTCTTATATCCCTATTGTTGAAAAAAGAAAAAATACAAATTTCAATACTGAACAAAAACATTGGCAGGAAATAAGAAGAGGCCGATATACTGAGTTCAATTTAGTTCATGATCGTGGTACCTTATTTGGCTTAAAAACAAATGGCAGAACTGAAAGTATTTTAATGAGTTTACCACCGACAGTTAGGTTTGAATACAACTATGAACCGGAAGCGGGTAGTGAAGAAGATAAAATTTTGCAGGCGTGTTTACATCCAAGAAAATGGGCAAATGTTTGATTTTAATTTTACATTTTTAATTAAGGAATAATGTATTTACAAAGAAGAAATAGAATTCTCAGGCAAACAGCTTCCATAAGGAATATAGTTGCAGAAACAATACTAACTCCTAATGATTTTATTGCTCCGCTTTTTATTGACGAAGGTGAGAAGGTCGAATTTGAAATTCCTTCAATGCCGGGATATTACAGGCGCTCAATAGGTGGAACTTTAAATGAAGTACAAGAATTATGGAACCTTGGCATCAAGAGTATTTTATTATTTATAAAAGCTCCCGATGAGCTAAAAGATAACACGGGTAAAGAAGCCTGGAATGATGATGGGTTAATGCAACGCAGCATCAAGGCCATTAAAAATGCTCTTCCTGAAATGATTGTGATGACAGACGTTGCTCTGGATCCTTATTCCTCTTACGGGCATGATGGGATTGTTGAAAATGGTGAAATAGTTAACGATCCAACTGTGGAAGCTTTAGTGAAAATGAGCCTGAGCCATGCAAAAGCGGGTGCCGATTTTGTTGCTCCAAGCGATATGATGGATGGCCGAATCGGTGCTATTAGAGAAGCTTTTGAAAAAAATAATTATACAAGGACGGGTATCATGGCTTACGGTGCTAAGTACGCTTCGTGCTTTTATGGGCCATTCAGAGATGCCCTGGATTCCGCTCCCGGGTTTGGTGATAAAAAAACTTACCAAATGGATTATGCCAACCGTATCGAAGCAGTAAAAGAAGCTGAGATGGATGAGGATGAAGGTGCCGACATTGTAATGGTAAAACCAGCTATGGCTTATCTTGATATAATAAGGGAAGTAAAAAACAGTGTAAGCATTCCCGTGAGTGCCTATCACGTAAGCGGCGAATACGCTATGATAAAAGCGGCCTCAAAAATGGGATGGATAAATGAAGAGAAAGCAATCCTTGAAAGTCTAACCTCTATAAAAAGAGCTGGCGCGGATTTAATCGCTACTTATTTTGCAAAAGATGCGGTAAGGCTTTTGTCGTAACTATCTTGAAGCTTCTTTATCTTACAGTTTCACAAAATTTTGGTAAGTAATATGATCTATACAAGCAATCGTAGTCAACAACTTTTTCTAAGAGCGCAGCAATCAATTCCCGGCGGAGTAAACTCCCCGGTACGAGCTTTTAAAAGCGTTGGCGGTACGCCAATATTTATTAAATCAGCAAAGGGCGCTTATTTGTATGATGAAGATGGAAATCAGTACATAGACTATATCAATTCCTGGGGGCCAATGATTCTTGGCCATGCTTATGAACCGGTTGTAAAAGCTATACAGGAAAAAGCTGCCCAATCAACTTCATTTGGTGCGCCAACAGAATTGGAAATAGAAATGGCCGAACTTATTAAAAGCATGGTTGCGAATGTTGATTTAATAAGAATGGTAAATAGTGGTACCGAAGCTTGCATGAGTGCGTTGCGATTGGCAAGAGGATACACAAAAAAGAATAAATTTATAAAATTTGAAGGTTGCTATCACGGCCATGCCGATAGCTTTTTAGTAAAGGCGGGAAGCGGGCTTGCAACTTTTGGCATTCAAACTGTGCCAGGGGTAACTGCGGGAGTATCACTTGATACACTAACCGCTCCTTATAACAATTTGGATGCAGTAAAAAAATTAGTCAAGGAAAATAAAGGAGAGATAGGTGCAATTATTATAGAACCGGTTGGTGGCAACATGGGCTGCATTCTTCCACAGCCAGGTTTTCTTGAAGGCCTAAGGAAAATTTGTAACGAAGAAAAAATCATTTTTATTTTCGATGAAGTAATGACCGGTTTCAGATTGGCAGCGGGCGGAGCACAGGAAAGATTACAAATAGATGCTGACCTTGTTACCTACGGAAAAGTTATTGGCGGAGGCTTACCGGTAGGAGCGTTTGGAGGGAAAAAGGAAATCATGGAACATATTTCTCCAATCGGCAATGTTTACCAGGCGGGTACATTAAGTGGAAATCCGATAGCCATGGCTGCCGGGTATACTATGCTTAAAGCATTAAAAAATGATCCATCCATTTATGATGAACTTGATAAAAAAACCTTGTATCTTAAAGAAGGATTGGATGCAGTGCTGCGTAAAAAATCAATT
>JBKJRY010000143.1:0-29494 GCA_046593045.1 Chitinophagaceae bacterium
GCCAAATTTTGCCATTGCTTTCAATGCCTTTAAAACAAGTATAGTAATGAGTGCCGTCCATATTTGTATCATAACGGCATTTTCACTAGTACCTATAAATGATTTGATGTGCAGCAATTACTTTACGTCTCTGAAAAATATTTCCACCTCCCACCGGCTTTTAAAATGTTGAATAGATTTCGAGATTTTCTTTAAAATGGCTTTCTTCTCTTTAGAATTGAACTCAATAACAAACCTTAAATTTGCCCCTCTGTGATGATTTAAAAACACTAGTACTTTTTCGCTATGTCTCCGAATCTCAACCCTTTTCAAAATATCGGGAATTGCACTTAGCAACAAATGCCATTTTTCCTGCGGATAAAAAATTGACATGAATACAAAATGCTTGGAATTCATCGTTAGTTCTAATTTTTAATAAGCATTTTCTTTTTAAAATTTCGATATACTATCCCATTTCCAAATGACGGATTGACTTTCACATTTCCGCTTTCCAAATTTTTCAACATCTTTATTCTATTACTGAGCTGAATAAAGAAAGCAATTGCCTCTGAAACCATGGAATTGCTATTTACCCGATAATATATTTCCTCCGAATTCTGTAACAAATCTTGCCTTTTCATTGACTGTTTTTTGTATGAGACTTTCTTGCCATTACCAGACAAAGTCAAATGATTTTTTGCAATTGTCCAGTGACCTTCTTCCCATTCATCGTTAGCAAGTTCAAATTGATAGGACGTATAATCCGGCCTGGTAAAGGCAAATTCTTCATGGCTGCATAAGGTATAGTTGTTGGTGATTGTTCCTGATTTGAATGAGTTATCCGTAAAAAGAAATAATAGATCGGTCTTGCTAAAGTCTATATAGTGTACATAGACTGAATGTAAGTTTAAAAATATCTTTTCATGTTGATATCTTTCTATATCGTCATGAGATATTACCTGGAGAAAACAGGATTGATTTAAAGTAAATGGTCGTAACCCGTTTAGATAAAGCCTGTTAACTATATCATAGTCTTCAAATCCGTGACCTTCAAAACTTTCATCAAAGCCGGTAACATTTAAAAAGTCCTTTTTTCTTACACATAGTTTACCAATTGCATCGGATATGTTATACTTGTTACGAAGGCCAGTTAAACAAAGTTTTTTTCGAGAGCTAAATAGATTTAGAATGTATACGCCAAAGCCGGGTCCTGCATAGTTGTCTGCGTCGAGATTACACAATATTTCTCCATCAGCTAAACGAAAAGCCATATTTTTTGAATGGCTTCTATTAAAGTGAGCCGCACGATTATTTTTATAATAAATTAATTTTCCATTAGCAATTTCTTTTGCAAAGGTCACCTTTATATACTCTTCAAGTCCGTCGGTAGAATTATAATCTAACAGTACAAATTGTATTAGATCAGATTGATTCTCTCGCATATTTACTGGTAAAGTCCTACTGACATGATGCAACCGATTCATGGCAACGGTGCAGAATGATAAGATGGGCTGCTTCATTAATATATATTGTTCGTTATTTATTGTTACCTATCGGTGATTAAAATCAGAATTGATTTTCGAGATAATATAGCTTATGGAGACATTATTTAATTCGTCTTATAGCGCATTCTTTTGTAAACATATTAGATAAAACAGTTCATTTTTTGGGTATTTATCCCATTTTAATACGGGAAATTTCCCGTAATTCTTTTTACCAAGTTTTTTGATATTGCCTTGATTATTAAAAGGACCATATGCAAACAATACAACCTGCCTGCTATTTTCAGAAATTTTTATGTCATTAATATTATCATATTTATCATTGTTTTCAGCGTTTATACCGCTGACCATAGGTTTGATCTTTTTTAAGAGTCTAGATAGTAACTCACGTGTAATGATCATACTACTGCTATTTGCATCCATGTCGGCACTGTCAGGTAAAATCTTTAATACAAAGAGCCAGATGTGGACATTTTATAATACTTATTCTCTGTTGGATTCATTAGTTTGGGGTTATATCTTTTATAGAAATAGTAGGAATAAGAAAATAAAAATCATTATCACAACCATTATTTTTTCAGAAGTTATCTTTGCCTTTTACTTATTTTCGTCAATAGGTATTTACACCAGGTTTTTCACAGAATTGGTATGCCTCAATAGCTTATTGGAATTGTTATGGGTACTTTCCTTTTTCTATGAAAGATATAAAAGAGACGAAGTCGCTGCACTAGAAAAAGAGCCGATGTTCTGGTATTGCCTGGGAATATTAGTTTACGCTCCCACTACCTATTTCCTTTTTGTTTTTTTTGAAGTAGTCAGATTTAGTAACGATGTAAATTATAAAAATCTATGGTCGATCCATTACCTATTAAATACATCCATGTATCTTATATTCTCAATTGGAATTCTAACTAATGTTTTAAAACCCTCAAAATTGATAAATGTTTTTAGCAGATATAAATCCTAGGGTATTAATAATAGGTGGTGCGGCAATTTTTTCTGTTTTAGTATTCTTCATTATTTTATTTATTGTGTTATACCAGAGAAGATACTATAGATTTCTTCGCGAAAAGGAACATCTTCACAACACTTTCCAAAGCGAGATATTGAAAACTCAATTGGAAACTCAGGAAGAAACCTTTTATCAAATTGGTGAAGAAATTCATGATAACATTGGCCAGTTATTAAGTAGTACAAAACTGCTTCTTGGAATTACAGAACGGAGTCTGCAATCCGTTCCGGATCCTCTCAAAACCGCCCAGGAAACGCTGGGAAAAGCAATCATAGAGATCAGGGCTCTTTCAAAATCATTAAATAAAGAGTGGTTACATCAATTTAATCTTATTCAAAACCTGGAGACAGAATTCGAACGCATCAATACTGCTAACGTAATCAAAGTTCAATTATCCACCACAATTAAAATACTTCCTCTTTCCCCTGAAGCCCAGGTAATGCTTTTTAGAATTCTTCAAGAGGCTGTGCATAATAGTATAAAGCATTCAAATGCTAAAATAATTTCGGTTAATATATCAATAAGCGATTCAATAAATATCTCGATCGTCGATGACGGTTCCGGATTCCAAATATCTGAAAATAAATATCATGGTGTTGGAATCATTAACATGACACATAGGACGACACTTTTAGGCGGCAGCATACATTGGAGCTCAAGAACCGAAGGAGGCACGGAGGTACAAATTAATTTACCTGTTAAAAACTAAAAAAAATGAAAGTTAAAATCGGGGTCGTTGATGATCACCAACTGTTTTTAAAATCCCTAAGCATACTCATCGATACCTTTCCTTCATTCGAAATTATTTTGGACGCATTGAACGGGGAAAGTTTATTACGAAAACTTCAATCAATAAAAGAGCTTCCTGATATTTTGCTGCTGGACGTCAACATGCCCGTAATGGATGGAGCCAAAACAGCCACTGAAATCTCGGTAAAATATCCTGCAATTAAACTGGTTGCACTTTCTATGAAAGATGATGATACAACTGTTATTAATATGATCAAAGCCGGCTGTTGTGCTTATCTTTTGAAGGACATTCATCCGGACGAATTAGAGAAAGCATTAAACGAAATTTATGCAAAAGGTTACTACAATGCGGATGTTTCAAATATTAATTATCGCCGGTTAATTATTAAAACAAATGAAGAAAAAGTCCTTTTTTTTGAAAAGGAAATGATATTCCTTAAACTCGCTTGCAGCGATAAAACCTATAAACAAATTTCTTCTGAAATGAACCTGGCAGAAAGAACAATTGATGGATATAGAGAATCGCTTTTTCAAAAGTTGAAAGTTCAAAGTCGCGTTGGGATGGTGCTGGAAGCATTACGGCAAAATCTTGTATCACTTTAAATTTCCGTTCCCTCAATATCTGATGAGTTGATGTACGGGAAATTTCCCGTTTTAAATGGGATTAACCTTCTTTATTTCCAATATTTGACTGAATGCTTTTGTGTTGTGATATTGATTGATGTAATTATTCGAAATTCTATCCCAATATGTTCATTCAAAATTTAGCACACATACGTTACAATCCTTTGCGGGCAGGGCTATGCGAAATACCTGAAGATTCTCATTATTCATCAGCAAGATTTTATCATCATGACACAAACGATTTTGAAATGCTCAAACATTTTTTCAAGATAGTAAATGTGGTGTATACTCCCGCTGGTCGAGACCAGGCGGAGGCGCTACAGATTGCAGGATTTATAAGTGAACAAGTGGACTTCCAGCGGTGGCGGAATTTATATACCCATCGGCAAAACAGGAAAGTATGAGGGGCCTTTCTCCAGGCACATAAGCTATCCCATAAAGGTAAAGGGAAATTACAAGCTCATCACTGGTGAAAACTTAATGGCTGAATCAGACTGGAAAGGAAATTTTACCTGTAATGTTTAATAAGATTATTATGGATACAAAAACAAAGAAATCCAATGTTGATAACATAATGATTGGTTCCGGTTTTTTTTTATTGGCTGTGGCCGGTGGCCTGTTGGTAAGGAAACTCTGGACAGATTACAACAGCCATGATCCGGGTATTACTGAGCTGGAACTTTTAGATTATCCCATTGAAGATGATATTGATGTTCCAAAGAAACGCCGGTATCGGCAAGGAAAACTACGGAAGGATGAATAACCAGGCACAACCTGTTTTGCTGTAATTATACTATTGTAATAGTTGCGGTAACTATAGCCTAAAAGCACATTTGGTGCTAATAAAAACACTTCAGTTAACTATCTGAATTTGCAATGTTGAAAACACACCAATTACGATTTTATGAGCATTTACCTCATTCAGCAATAATAAAAGAGCTGTTCTGATGTTTGCAGCCCTATACAATGAGGAGTTTTTTACCTTCAAAACACCAAACCGGCTGTTTAACAAAGTAACACGATGGAGACAGCGGAAAGGAAGTCCTGAAAGGACGGCATATACCAACACATGGCGCAGCCCTGTGAATTTACGCTGACACAGGATGCCGCAATATGAGTTTACGCTAACACAGGGAGCAGCCCTGTTAATGTTCGCCAACACAGGGTGCCGCCCTATGAGTAAATTAACAAAGCCCTGGAAGGGCGCAATAAATAATTATGTCACAATCACTCGTAAAAAATTACCTGCACATAGTATTTAGTACGAAGTACAGGGAGCCGTTTATACATTCACCGGTAGAGGCTGAGCTGCATGCTTACCTTGGCGGCATCTGTAAAAGTTTAGAATGCCATCCCATAAAAGTGGGCGGATATGTTGACCACATTCATATCCTGTGCATGCTTTCAAAAAAGATAGCGCTGATGAAACTTGTGGAGGAAGTAAAATCGCATTCATCAAAGTGGATAAAAACAAAAGGAGCCGATTATAAAAATTTCTACTGGCAAGATGGGTATGGAGCGTTTTCAGTAAACCCCTCGGAGGTGGATGCTGTGGTAAACTATATTGCCAACCAGCAGGAACATCATAATAAGAAAACTTTCCAGGATGAATATAGGGCATTTCTTAAAAAATATCAGGTGGAGTATGATGAGCGATATGTTTGGGATTAGTAAGTATAGCATAGACGGATGCCTTATTAACTCGTAGTGCCTTGCCGTGCATCACATTGCATTATCTCGCAGGGAGCAGCCATGCGAGATAGCGCTACGTACTCCTGCGGAATAACGCAGGGCTACTCCCTGCGTTAGCATATAGCGCCCTTTCAGGGCTTTTATCGCTGGTGGGTTTTCGCATTGCTGATGTGAATTCGAATAACCAAACATATGCTCTCCTGATTATTCCGGCATTTGTATTCCAGGCAAAATATAATTTGAATACTTAAGCAATTATGGAGATTGCTTTCAAAATAATAGTTTATCGAAATAGTTTAATACCAGTAATATGGAACGATAAATTATTTCATTTTAAAAATCAGGTTTTCCCACCATCAGATTTTAGTAAATCTTCCTTTATTTTATAAGAGATAGCATATCAAATTACTAAACGACTAAATCATGTACCTGGAAAAGTAGAAAAAAATCTAATACCGGACAGTTAACCCCCATAGAATAGATACTAACTAAGAATAGTTGCTGCTTTATATTATGCCTGCGACATTTTTATTAAATATTAAATCATGAAACATTCATTTCAAGTCTGCTCAAGGCCTGCATTAGTTATAATTATAAATTTTATACTAACCCAGGCCATCCAGGCGCAAATTATAACAACTATCGCCGGGAATGGATCTCCTACATATAATGGAGATAATATTCCTGCACTACAGGCACAGTTTTTACCCGAAGCAATTGCGGTGGATAAAATGGGGAACCTGTATATTTCTGATTTAGACGATTCAAGAGTTCGCAAAATAGATAACAACGGTATTATAACAACTATAGCCGGAACCGGTGTCAGGGAGTTTAGCGGAGACGGCGGGCCGGCTATTAATGCAGGATTGAATTATAATTGGGGAATTGCATTGGACAGTGCATTAAATTTATTTATCGTTGATGATGGGGAAAGCCGGATACGTAAAGTGACGAATGATGGCATCATAAATACAATTGCGGGCATTGATGTTGTTAATGGCGGCGGGTATAATGGAGACAATATTTTAGCCATAGATGCAAGGTTCGAGCATCCATCAGACGTTGCATTGGATGATACCGGGAACATCTATGTTGTTGACCAGGGACGACGTATTCGTAAAATAGACACCAATGGAATTATTACCACGATAGCGGGAACAGGTGTTGATGGTTATAGCGGCGACGGCGGATTAGCGGTCGATGCAGAAATCGGCGACCCGTTTGCGATAACCCTGGATAAAAAGGGAAATGTTTATTTTACGGATAACGATACTAATATTATTCGTAAAATTGATAAAAATGGTATTATCTCAACTTTCGCTGGTAACGGTATTGCGGATTATACTGGTGATGGGGGAGCAGCAAACGCAGCCAGTTTAAATCAGCCCGACGGATTAGCAGCGGCCAGTGATGGTACGCTATATATTGCCGATGCTTTAAATCACGTAATTCGTAAAGTAGATACGTTGGGAATAATTACAACAGTAATTGGTGATGGAACTCCCGGATTTAGTGGAGATGGCGGCCTCGCAAAAAATGCTCAGCTTTACTATCCCGTCGACGTGGCTTTCGATAATGCAGGAAATTTGTTTATTGCTGAATATGGTAATGCAAGAATACGGAAAGTAACTTTCGCTCCTCTCCCAATAACACTAACAGAATTTTCCGCGGCCTATGATGATGATAAAATACAATTAATGTGGAAAGCTTTTACGGATATTAATAGTGCGTACTTTAATGTTCAACGAAGTAATAACGGATATAGCTTCACAACGATATGTAAGGTGGCAGCTATAGGCGGAAATGGAATCGCAAATCAATATAGCTTCATTGACGTACCTGCAATAAACTCACAAGACAATTTTTTATATTACCGTCTCCAAAGTATCGATAAAAACGAAAGTAGTATTTATAGTAAAACCGTATCTGTAAGATTGAAACATCTTCCAACATTTACGATATTTCCTAATCCTGCAAAAGATGTTTTAAATGCCGGATTACTAAGTTCTAAAGAGGAACCCGCAACCATCCAGTTAATTGACGTGCAAGGAAAGATTGTTAAGCAACTTACTGTGCAAATTCATAAGGGGTATAACCACATTAAGATTAATGTTACAGACCTGCAGTCGGGCAGCTATTCGATGAAAATAAATGGTGCAATAACGCAATACAAACGATTTATAAAGCTGTAGGGGGGGATAAATATTTTTTAGCTATTGGTAGTCTTAAGACTTGTGCATGCTTGCGCAGAATGAGGGGATTAATTTAAGTTAATATTCTGTAGCACAAGTAGGTTGGGTAAAGGCTAAGCTGAATACTTGCGCTATTATAGGGTTTTCTATCGTAAGAAAAAGATGAGTAAGGTAATCACCAATAGAAAACTCCAAAATAAAATCGTGGCAACCTGTGAGAAACTTTTACGAAGACTTTTTGCCTCCCTAATATTGGTATTCAAATATGTTTCCCATCCTAAATTTTGGAAATCTTTTTTTATTATCTCTTTCTCTATTTGATTTTCAATATATGCACTGATGAGTTCAATGCGACGGTAGATAGCATAAACCCTAAAACCAAACAGAATAGTTATGACGAACGGCAACGCTTTTAATAAACAATATAAATTCGCTCCGATTTTGTAAGTAAGGGAATAAGCAAAGACTGCTGCACCGGCCACTACTGCGTAACGGGCAAGCTCATTTGTTTCTTTTAAAAGTGAAGCGATTTCTGCCGAAAGCCTTTCATATTCCATTTTTACTAAATCCTGGGGAAGTGTGTCCATAAAATTTTTGAATTAAGATTGAAAAATGTAAACCATTCGAAACAATGCTTTTTTATTAGTTTTTCCGATTTATTGCTTTTGATAGCCACTTAATCCTTTTGAAAATAAGGCAATTTTTTATGCAACTCATTCGTCGAATCATTAACTGTATGAGTGATGACGCTATCCAGGTTTCTGAGGCTCCTTGCAGAAAATACCCAACTCATGGGAACGTCCTGGGTTGAAGCAGTTAAGGGAACCGTGATAAGTTTCCCCCCGTTTATTGATTCTACTTCCCTTTTAAGCAACTCTGAATAGGTTTTTGAAGAGCCTGCTCTTGTGTTATAAATTCCATTGACAATAGAACTGATTTCATTCAAAAAACCTGTTTGTTGAAATTTACTGGAATCTCCAAATTCAAGCTGAATGACATAAGGTATGATTTTTTTTTCCTGTATAGAAGCATGTAAACTTTGCAATATTTCCAGCATAGTTTTAGCGCCAGTATTCTCAACATATCCCCCGTCAACGTAGTGATAGGCTTGATCTTCATTTTGATACAATGCTGCTGATGGTGAAAAGAGCGGGAACCTGGAACTAAAATTTACTGCCGTACTGTAATTGATTCCGTACCTGATTTTTCTAAGAAGCAAATCCCTGTCTTTTGCAAAAAGAAAACTATCGGCTCTTACATTACTTATATAACATTGCAAACCCGTCTCCACCTCAGTAGTATTAATAAACCATGCCGGTAAAATATTTTGATTGGTATCTACCTGCTGATAATAGGACAAAAAATTTGAAGAAAAAACATTCGCATCATTCGGTCGGTCAAAAGCCTTTGCATAACTATGTTCCCATGCTTTTTCAAGTACGATAGCACGGTCAAAGCTTTCTACATGCCAGGGCCAGAAATTATTTAATAGATCAGCATAAAACAATTTGGCTATAACAGGTGCCAGTTGATCCTGTTCAAAAAACTTAAGTGTGCTTTGTTGGTAATAATCTTTTCCTTTATTCAAAGTGTCAGGTTCAAGGTAGGTGATGGCATTAAAAAAACTGATACCGACCGAACCTCCGGAAACTGTTGAAAACGCGTAGATATGGTTTTTAAAGTCAGGGAAACTGTCCTGCAGTTTGGCAAGCAGTAAAGCACTGAAGGCTCCTGTCCGCAAAGCACCTCCTTCAGCAGTGATGAAATATACAGGAATGCTATCAGCTTTAGCTGAATCAAGTGAAGCGTTTGCTGTGTCATTAGCAAGGTGGGGGAGATGACCTTTACACCACCATTTAAAATGATCTTTTAATGAAATACGGTTGGTGGTAAATCCTGCATCGTGATTATTGCGCACAGGATGATCATGGTTAATATAGGAAACTATTAAGAACCAGAAAACCAACGACCACCTTACTGAAAATTTAATTTGTTTTTTAAAGCGGGAATCTATATATAACAGCCAGGTGTAAACGCCGAGCCAGCAGGCAAAAGACAAACATACCAGTGCAGGAGAACCAACAAATTGGTAAATAGTAGAATTAATATTTATGGAAACAAAAAAAAGAAATGCGAAGGAACAAGCAGCAATCACATAGATCTGCAAATGAAGGGTCTTATAAAAAGACGGGTTGCATTTATAGATCCACCGGTAATACCCGTCCGGATTTTCCTTATAAATAAATTCAGGCTTTGTTTTATCGTTCATGCTCTCCACGTTAAACGCCGGCGATAAATTGTCCTTTTGAAAAATCACTTCAGTAAATTCTATGGGAGCCAACTGATCCGGCTTCAGGAAATCCCTGGGAAATCCTTCAATAGTATTTACCTGTTTGGTTTTCCCTTTTTCAGGAAGGTCTTCAATCAATTAAGTATACCGGTTGTAGGTATTTTTGACATTCATATTTGGAGGCGGATCGGGTATTGATGTGCCTTCTTTAACAGTATGATTATCTTTAAAATTATCTGCTTTCCGAACGAGGAAAACATAATCATTGTAAATCCCAAACAGTTTATTTGCCCATTCTAACTCCACATCTCTTACCTTATACCAGACTTTATTTTTCCTCAGCACACCGATATAAAAAACATCAAGGTAAAATCTTGATAATATCCCGATTACCAAAATCAATAAAAACAGCACCACTGCAAAGGGTAGGGTATCATGCAAGCCCCAGCTATTGATATTCGTTAACGAAACAACAATAACACTTATAATCGCAATTATTCCCGGTAAAAGAAGATATATAGAGCTTACAAATTTCTGCGCCTCCTTTCTGAAGTTTACCCGCTCATCAGTAAGAGATAAACCGGAGTTATCTGTTACATAAATTTTATACCGGGCGCCAAACTCAGAGATAACGGACCAGCCGATTACGCCAAGCAAGAGCGAAATCAATGATCCGATTTGAAAGTTGGATAAGTCTTCAATAACAATCAGGATGATGTCTTTCCCCTGCGGCAGAAAAATAAACACGAAAAGCGCTAAAACGTTGAAGAGAAAAAAAACGAGCGTAGTTCTAAAAATCTCAAGGAAATCTGATATCTTATCTTCAATGGGCACACCTTTCCCGACAAATCTTAGTCTACTTAACGCAAAACCTAAAAGGCGAAAAATGTAAAACAGGATGTTTTTAAGTATTTTTTGCAGGGAAGAGAATATGTTCATTCGGAAGGATTTTTCAGCATTTATAGCGTTTGTCTACTAATAATTGTGGACATGAAAAGCTTTCTCGATCCTGATATTTGGTTATCAAAAATCGTTTGATTTTGAACGTCTTCCCTCTTGGCTGCATTACCCGGCATTCCTCTATCAAAACTTTTCCCTACAATTAATGAGTATTTTAAATCCCCTTCTTCCTGGCGGGTGTCCTCACCCGACATTCTTCAATCATAATTTATCCATAGTAATGTCCAAAAATAAACTTCATTAAATGATTCAAAACTTTGCGTTCGCCTGAATATTCAAATGCTGCTTGCATATATTCAAGATATCACTAATTCAGGCACTGTCGGGTGGGGACACCCGCCAGGAAGACGTCCAATCCTAATTTTAATGATGGAGGCCAACTTGCGAAATTTAAGTTCATGTTTTGAGCCATTATTATAAAAACAAATTCTTTTTACTTTTTTAAGAGAGACTTACTGTCTACCTAATGAAGATGTTATTCTATTAAAAATCCTGGTATCCAAGGTAATTCCAAAGTAGAAGCCCCAATCCCATTCCTTAGTAGTAATTATGTCCTCATTAGTTCCATTAAAAAGTGTTTCACCTGGTTGAAATTTTTTATCGGCTAAAGCGTTAAATTTTCCATAATGCCCGCCTACACATATATTTCCACCCCTTGCGAATTCGAAGACTCCACCCACGAAATAGTTTTCTCTGAATCCTTGATCTATGCTTAATCCGAAGCTGGGATTTATCCTATCCCAGAAGTAGGGTTCTTTAATTCTATCTCTGCCTCTGGTTATTGGATCATTCTTATAACTTTTTTTGAACAATTTATTTATTGTCGACTTCCAATACCAGATAACATTAAACGTAATCATTGTACGTTTACCTTCATCTATTGCAATGATTGTTTTGTCAGTTGCAGAATTATTTAAAGGAGCAACTCTATATGTTGGACTTGCTAAATTGGTTGTTACTACTGATACAGCATAATCAACATGATAGAATTTATTGATTGGAAATGTCAATGATTGAGAAGGCGTGATTATTGCCGGCGTTCCGCCTCTTTTTGTAATTTGAAACGTAACCCCATTTTCTGTTGTTGTATATGGACCAAAATCAAATTTCCTGGCTTTCCAACTGATCGGCGTAAAACTCTGAGCCCCGAATCCTGTGGGATTTGGAGGGTTTGTTTGACTCAGGTCCGATGGATTATAAACTCCGTTCGAAGTAATATTGTACTTATTTATATCTGGTGCGATTAAAAATATAATGAATTCATCATCTTCATCGATATTTACAGGCCTTTTGCTTAGCACCTCTCCTTCTGGACCTAAAACAATATAAACCTTATTATTTTTTCGGTCGTAGGTATTTGTTAGGTGAGATCTGGCTTCGAGTATTATCGGATCAATTATGGTCGGATCATTTAGAACACCAAAAACGGAGATATCGCCACCTCCTCCTGCTGCAATTGCTGGCAGTACACTTGAGAATATATTATTGTAGGTGGTAGATGCAGCGCCACAAGTAACTATTATATTCACATTATCTGTATTATGTAATCCTGTAAAGTTACCAGGAGAATAAAAAGCTGTCCATGTTCCTCCTACATTAGTTGGAACTGCTGCTGGATTAATAGTGGCTCCATTATTATTTAAATTGAAACTTGGGGTTACTGGGCAACTTGTAACATTTACCGTTAAAGAACCGACAGGAAAATTTGTAACATTCGCCAAAGGAGTAGTTGGAGTACCGGGGTGCAACGTTTCTGACCCGGCAGCCCCAGAAAATTCTACATTAATAACTTGTCCAAACACAAAATGAGAAGTTGTTATAAGAAGCGAAAGAATAATAGAGTTTTTCATAACTTAAATTTTTATTAATAATTGATTTTCTATTGAAGAAATGGGAATGATAACAGATTGATTGGTTATAGAACTTCCTGCAACCAACATCCCAATAATAATATTTTGTTCATCAAAAACAATTGAGCCTGAATCGCCACCCGTACTAAATGGCATACTGTCTACGGATTCCACAAGGATAATATTCTTTAAATCCCATGTATTTCCATCTGGATATTCAATTCCCTGTACGGTTGATCGTATATCAATAATTCTACCAGTTCGCACTCCCGAATTCACACCATTCATTTTTACAATGGATCTGATCAATTTATCATTGTCTGTTATTTCCCGGGATGTTAGTGTTGTGTTTTGTTCGATGAAGGGAGGAAGCTACTGATTTAACTGAATACCAGCCGGTGGTTCCAACAAAGCAACATCGATTTCTGTATTTCTAAATGCTTTAAGTATCTTGCTTCTATTACCTGCCGAGTCAGTAACTAGATCCATACCGTTTGGTTGAAAAAAATCCCAATTATGATTTTTCCAAACTACATGATAGCAGGTTAAAAAATGTCTCACACTCTTATTAAAATTCCAAACAAATAATCCCAAGGAGCCGAAGTTTAATGTGATATCATTGGCTGCATTGGAGATTTTAGAGGCTGGAAAAATTGGCCCTTGCTGCGTTCTAAACTTTGGATTTTTTCTTACGATTATTGTTAGCGTTTCAACCTTGCCAGTAAGAGACTTGAATGGAATAACTTTCGGTATACTATTGAGGTCTGTGTCTTGAAGAGGATAAACATCCACTGTTTTCGCATCGTAATTGCTAACAAAATTGGAAATAGTGAATTTTTCAAAGTAGCCTTTTAGAAAAGCATCTAGATTTGCAGCGTCATTAGTTGCAATAAAGGTGTCTAAATCGGAAATTGTATTTATTTCAAGATCTTTAACCTCATTCAATTTTCTTTTGTAATCCTTTGTTTGCAATAAAACATCCAGTAAATCATGCCAAAACTTTGAGCCCATACTGATAAAAGCTCCGGTAAAAAGGCAACCAACAACAAATTGAAATGGAGTTCCAAAATTTATGTTTGTTAGAACCAATGAAAAATCTGTAGGCCATCCTATAACACTGCCAGGATTCTTTATATTCTTTAATAAGTCAAAAAAACTTGCATGTGCAAAAAATGAAGTCATGAACCCGATAAATAGATTCATCTTAAGAATTCTGTACTCCCTTCTTTTCTCTTCTTTTGATCCTGTTGGATATTTAGTAGTTGTGTCCCCAACGATATACCATCCAAGGAAAATAACTTTTTTACATGATAAGTATTGTTTTAGAAATTCATTTATTCTTTCAAAAATCATACTGAGTATGAATAACACCGTAACTAGTTAATTAATTTCTTCCATTTTTTCGAAAGTTTACTATGTATAAGTGTTGGACTGCGCATTGAATCTTAGTTGGACATTTCTTATCCCTCGTCCGAGTGCGTTTAAAAGTCCACCAGCGAGAACGTTGTTTATGATTTCAGTTATTGTCATAGCTGTAACTTGATGTAATAATTTTCAACGGGGTAGTATTTCAAAACTAACTTTATAGAACTGTTCTAGGTTTGGAATATCCCCTTTCTCATCATGCTTTTCCCCCAAATATTTCATGAAAAACTGCGCAATAGATATTTTAACTTTGATACCCTATGACCCAGATTGCCTTAATTGATGATCATCAAATCTTTGCAGATTCTTTAGCGAATCTTATTAATGATTTCGAAGGGTTCAATGTATTATGGACGGCGCAGAGCGGAGATAGAGCCATTCAACTATTAAAGCAAAATCAAAACCTTCCGGACATTATTTTACTGGATATTGTAATGCCAGGCACAAGTGGAGTAGAGGTGGCTAAGTGGATCGTTGAAAACAAAAAAGACATAAAAGTATTGGCCCTTACCATGGAGGAAGATGATAACAGTGTAATAAAAATGCTGCAATATGGTGTGAAAGGCTATTTGCTTAAGAGTATAGGACAAGAGGAATTACTCAACGCGTTGCAGCAGGTAGTGAAGTTTGGATATTATTATACACCCATCATTACGGGTAACATTCATAAACAGGTGGAGAAAAAATTCAGGAAGAATGGCGCGCCTGAATTGGGTGAAAGAGAGAAAGAATTGCTTCAATATTTATGTACCGATATGAGCTATGCCGAGGTGTCGAAGAAAATGTTCCTGAGTGAGTCAACGGTAGATACCTACCGGGGCAGGCTGTTCGAAAAGTTTGAGGTGAAGAACCGGATCGGCCTTATTCTGAAAGCAGTAGCTTTTGGGATTGTGCAATTATAAAGGTATTTCCATATCAATAATGGTTCCCTTGCCGGGAGTTGTTGTCAACAAAAATTTTATTTTCATATACTGTATCCTGCTTTCGGCACTTTGCAGGCCAAATGACTTGCTGAACTCCGCTGATCTGACATTGAAGCCTTTGCCGTCATCCTTTATGCCGAGGTTAATACATTGATCATTTGAAATCATGCTCACGTTTAATTCATTGGCATCGCTATGCTTCACCGCATTCAATACCAGCTCACAAATGATCCTGTAAATGTTGGCCTGTATTTCAGGTTGCAATATCGACTGCACCTGGTGATTGAAAACGATCTTCGTTTTATACAACTGTTCAATCCCTTCAAAGTATTCCCTCAGCGCTTCTATCAAACCCCTAAAGGCAAGGCTCTTCGGCATAAGGTTGTGCGCCACATTCCTGATCTCTGCAATGGAATCGTCAATGATAGATTCTGTCTTATGAACCAGCCCGTTTTTCAGCTCATCTTTATTATCGATCATTCGCCTGAAATTTATTTTTATGGCCGCCAGCAAAGGCCCGATATTATCATGCAGATCATTGGCTATTCGCTTGCGCTCGTAATCCTGTACGCTTATTAGCTTCTTCAACGTCTGCGCCTGCTCACGCTCCAAAGCGATCACCTGTTTTTTCTTTTCATTATTTTCTTCCAGCAAACTATAAAACAGGCCAAAAGAGATAATGAAATTTTCTACGAGGCTTCCCATAGTTACGCTGTGCTCGTTAATAAAATAATTTTTGATATACCCGGAATTGGCAAACAACTGTAATAATGCCATAAGGCAAACAACCAGCATGGCCAATGAAAATATTTTCGCGGTTGCGCCCGATCGTATAAAATACAAAGGAGTAACAACGATAAGGCAAATTGAAAAAAGTAATGCAATATGCCACAGGCCCATTAATATTCCCTTTATCACCGGCGAAAGATCGCGAAAAAGCAATAACATCATACAGGCTATTAGCACCGGCAAAATGTATCGCAGTGCCCGTAACATTTTTCGCAACCATTGATGCACCTGCAGGTTTTGTTGAAAAACTTTGCATAGTAATACTGTAAGAAAATAACATGCGCCCAGGCAACCCAAAGGCTTAATAATTTCATTGACTACAGGAATACGCGGATACACGAAAGGGAACAAATATCCGTAATGAGAAATGATCCATACGGATATGCAAATGATATAGCCGGCGTAAACCATGAATACTGATTTCCGGAAAAGATAGGAGGCTAAAATCACGATGAAAAGTATCATGCTTACTACGCCGGTATAAAATAAAATTATCCTGTCGTAAGCCTGGTATTTCTTTTCAAGGTTTTCATTGGTGATTATCGCGTATTGTATATTGATATTTTTTTGCGCAGCTTTGGCTGCTACCAGGTAGAAGGCAGGGGTTGTGGTAATTTCAATGGGCACGCTATGCCATACATAAGCCCGGTTATTATCATAAGGCAAAAGGCAGCCGCCGCGGTACAGTAAACGCGAACTATCCTTATTGAAAATCCTGTAAATACTTATGGTGTCGAGGCTGGTATTGTCGATGGATAAATATTGTTTAGCGATACCCGATTTTGAAGCCACTTTAATCACAAAATATTTATACTCATTCCCCGCAATACCGAAGTTGATGTAATTGCCTGTTTCTTTTACGAAATGCAGGTCGTCCAATTTGATTTGTTTGATGACATTCGCAGGCTTTCCGGTCAACCTTGCTTTTGCGGTACTATCATTTACCTGGAGATTTTGAGCGAATGAACTTAGCACCCCAACGAGCAGCAACAGCACAAGTATCCCTATGAATTTCCATTTGTTTCTCACAATAGAAATGATAATAGTTTCACCCGGCGACTTTGCGTAGGTTAACATAGTATGATAATTTCAAATTAGATAACAGGCCTAAAAGAAATCAAGGTTAGTAGAAAAGCTTTGGGGGTTTTTAAAAGATTGGATACTTGAAAGTAATAAATAGTTTCTATTGATGCAAGGGTGAAAACACGGAATTATATGGTCTGACCATTATCCCGATTCTGCTGAAATTGTCACTAAATATCATTTATCAACTGAGAAAGAAAATTTCAGGCTTGTTATAAAACCGGAAACGCCGGGCCACTTATATGATCAACAGGAAAACGAGGGAGGGTTAAAAGCACTAAAACCACATGATTTAATTTAAGCAGGGAAGAGCATCGCACAAAATAATACCGGTAACAGTGCTGCGTTGCTTTTCATATTTGGCAATTTGCAATTACTCCATAGAGCCTAATTTTGAACTGTCTTAATACTAGGCAAGCCTACACACCTTCCCGTCCGTTCTGCAAAATGTATTTTACCGGATAACAATTTTATGGTAACAAATCCAAAAACTTTTACCATGGTAATCAGTACCCACGCTATCATAAATCATAGGAGTAAACAATTCAATAATTAGCTACTGCAAGTAATTTATTTACGTCCTTAATAACAATTTTTCTTCCCTTGGTTTCTAGTATCCCTTCCTTTTTGAAATCTTTTAATATTCGTAAAATATTTTCTCTTGCGGTTCCTACAAGGCTGGCCAAATCTTCTCTTGACATATTAATTTCTACAGCCATACCGGGGGTAAAATTTTCTTTATATTTTTCACGCATTAAAATCAATTGTACGGCAAATCTTTCTCTTACACTTCGCTGTGCAAAAAGCGTTATACTATTAATGAGTACAAAAAATTCATGACTCAAAGTTTTTAATAAACGTTGTGGCAATACTTTTGATTTTTCCAATACTTCAAAAAAATCATCTTTCGGTATAAAAGCAATTTCGCTATCCTCTAAAACTGCTGCTGAATCAGGATATCGTTCTTCAGCAAGTAAGGCGTGGTATCCTATTATCTCGCCGGTATTTGCAACATAAATTATTTGTTCTTTTCCTTCTTTATCTACTTTATACTTTTTTACCTTACCTTCTTGTATAAAAAAAATGCCAGTTGCATAAGCCCCTTCACGAAAGATAATTTCTCCCTTATTATAAACCTGTGTAGTCATATTAGCCGTAAGCGTATCTAATTCATCCGTTGGTAAATTTGCAATTACCGAATTGCTTTTAAAATCCCACTTATCTATGGGGAAGATTCCTTTTAGGCTCATATGGCACAAATTTACTTTTTAAAAAGTAACAAAAGCTACGTTCCACAATGATAAGGTTTACGTTTGTTACAATGGCCTCAAGGTAAATTTGCACTATGGAAACATTATGCAAGCCACTTCAAATTTTAAACGCAAAAAAAGACCCTTACTATACCAGCGATTATGAATGGATAGAATTTCAGGGCTCAGTAGCGTATATCAGTATTTGCCCTTTTAAGCTATCTGGTATAAAAGAAATTGAAAAAATTGAATTTTTAAACAAGGATATTTCAAAAAAAAGTGGTGAAGTAATAGCGACTATACTTTATGATGATTATAAAATAGATGTTCATATGCCCGTAAGCGGGAAGATACTTTCTGTTAATGAAGCCATTCTTTCGGGCAATGAAAATATTGTACTCCGTGAACCGGAAAACAGTGGTTTTATAGCACTTATCGTTCCCTCATATCCTTATGACAGGGAGGGATTAATTATTTCGGAAAATCCTCACACCCACTAAAGCAAATAGCCAAGTTTTATGCCCGCAATAGCCCGAAGAGAAATTCAATCAAATAAGTGGTTTACAGATGATGATACATTTCAAAACCTTTATCCGCATAACATTCAGAAATTAGCTGACAAACACTGGACCCCATTAAAAGTAGCTGAATATGCGGCTGAATTCCTGGTTCCCGAAGATGGTGTAAAAGTTTTGGATATAGGAAGCGGTGCCGGGAAGTTTTGTTTAGCTGCATCGTATTATAAACCCCATGGGCTATTTTATGGAATCGAACAGCGTAAGGATTTGCTCGATAGTGCTGTAGAAGCTGAATACAATCTGAATTTGAATAATCTTTCTTTTTTGCATGGAAATTTCACGCAACTGGATTTTACCCAATTTGACCACTTTTATTTTTACAATTCTTTTCATGAAAATATAGATGGTGCTGAAAAAATAGACCACAACATTGAACATAGTCAATCATTATATAACTACTACAATTTGTATTTATTTAATCAACTGAAGAAAATGCCCGTGGGTACAAGAGTAGCAACGTACCATACTTGGGAAGAGCAAATACCGCCGGGTTATTATATAGTAAGAACCCTATTCGATAAGCTTCTGAAATTTTGGATCAAAGCATGAGAACCTATGTGCAAAAAAATATTCATATGCCAGTAACAATCGATGAATATCGTTGTAAATTAATAGATAAATTTCTTTTTGCAGGTTCACAGCACGAGATACAATCATTTATATATACTGCTATAAAAGAGCTAAAAGAACACAAAATGCAAACCTATATAATCAAAAGGTTTCTTGATACAACTGCAAATACCTTAAAGGAATTGAACCCATGCGATTATAATTCCCAACAATGGACTAATCTCAAAATAAGTATAACACTTTTAAACCAATTCAAAACTTCAATTTCACATGTCGCGGTTAAGGGAAATCGCAACCACAATTAAATAAAATGAATAATTTGCCATTGTTATTACCTATACAAACTACTACAGATGAAAAGGAAAAAAAACACCCTCACATTTGGAATTTACTCAAGAACCGGTGCCCGCAATGCCGCGAAGGAAAAATTTTTATTAAACAAAATGCCTACGATATAAAGGGTAATTTAAAAATGCACGAAAATTGTCCTGTATGCAAACAGCCTACAGAAATTGAAGTAGGATTTTATTATGGGACAAGCTATGTAAGCTATTTACTTACTGTTGCATTAAGTGGGTTTACTTTTATTGCGTGGTGGATATTCATAGGTATTTCAGTAGACGATAACCGTGTATTTTATTGGTTAGGTATTAATTCTGCATTGGTGCTAATATTACAACCATTGGTTATGAGATTTTCCCGCACACTATGGCTTAGCTGGTTTGTGAAATATGATCCTGACTGGAAAATAAATGAAGTGAATAAATATGAAAGAATCGTAAAAGAACAAATGAATAACTGGTAAAATAATTAGTTATTTATGTTCAGGCCAAAAATTCTAGATACACTTAAAAACTATAACAGGCAACAATTTCTTAAAGATCTCATTGCAGGTATAATAGTAGGAATCGTTGCGCTTCCATTAGCAATTGCATTTGCAATAGCATCCGGCGTATCTCCTGAGAAGGGTTTGTTCACGGCAATTGTAGCGGGCTTTATAATTTCTGCATTTGGAGGTAGTAAAGTGCAAATTGGTGGTCCCACAGGGGCATTTATCGTAATTGTATATGGCATAGTTCAACAGTATGGAGTGAACGGTCTTATTGTAGCAACCTTTATTGCAGGTATAATGCTAATGATAATGGGTTTTGCCCGCTTCGGCAGTGTGATAAAATTTATTCCGCATCCATTAATCGTTGGTTTTACTACAGGTATAGCGGTCATCATTTTTTCATCACAGATGAAAGATCTTTTTGGTTTAAATATGGGAGCTGTTCCTTCAGATTTTATAGAAAAATGGCAAACCTATTTTTACCATGTAACAACTTTTAACTGGTATGCTGTGGCAATTGGTGCAGGTACGGTTCTAATAGTAATATTTTTTTCAAAGATCACTCACATTATTCCGGGTTCACTTATAGCAATACTATTAGCAACAACAAAAGTACAATTATTTCATTTACCCGTCGATACAATTGGTAGTCGTTTCGGAAATATTCCCTCTACCTTGCCTTATCCGTCCCTTCCATATCTTAATTGGGAGATCATTAAAAATTTAATCCGCCCGGCATTTACTATCGCTATCCTGGGAGGTATTGAGAGTTTGTTATCGGCTGTAGTTGCTGATGGTATGATAGGAGGTAATCACAAAAGTAATATGGAATTAGTGGCACAAGGCGGTGCTAATATTGCTTCTTCACTTTTCGGTGGCATACCTGCAACAGGCGCTATCGCCCGTACAGCTACCAATGTAAAAAATGGTGGGAGAACTCCTGTAGCAGGTATCATACACGCTATCACATTGCTTATAATAATGGTGGCGGTAGGTAAGTGGGCGGTGTTAATTCCTATGAGCTGCCTTGCAGGTATACTTATTATTGTTGCTTATAACATGAGCGAGTATGCGACATTTATAAATATTGCAAAGGGCAGCAGAAGCGATGCCGCAGTGCTTATAACCACTTTCTTGCTAACTGTCTTATTTGATCTGACCCTTGCCATTGAAATAGGGATGATACTTGCCGTTTTTTTATTCATGCGCAGAATGATAAAGATTAGTAATGTAGGTTCAATACTTAATGGAAATGCAAACGAAAATGATGAAAATTCTATAGCCAACATCAACATACCAAAAGATGTAGAAGTATTTGAAATAACAGGACCATTCTTTTTTGGTGCGGCGTATAAATTTAAAGATGCTATTAAGGTAATAGAGAAAAAACCCAAAGTTTTGATTGTAAGAATGCGTCATGTTCCCGTTATTGATGCAACAGGCTTACATACAATAAAAGATGTCTTAAAAATGTGCAGGAATGACAACATACAATTAATAATAAGTGGTATTCAACCCCAGGTTTTAGATGAATTTAAAAAGTCAAGGTTGTTATTTCAAATTGGTAAGCGATATGTAACGGGCGATTTATCAATAGCATTGCAGAGAGCTAATGAAGTGATGTCACGAGATTAATAATGAAATTGCCAATCTCCAGGGGTTGCTGCAAAATATAGGTATCGAGTTGTGTTCCTTTTTATCCTCAAAAGATATCCTACAATTAATTTTATAGATGAATAAAATAGAGGCTGAATGTTCACATTGCCTGAACCTTCCCTTAAAAATTTTACCCAGGTTAAAAATTGCGGAAAGCAGTAAACAAAGTTCTTTACTGCCTGGAGGCAGGGCAGCCAACTTTTTTATCTTTCTTAAAGGAAGCAAGCCCGGCTATCTGCTTATACTTATCGAAAAAATAACGGACGGTGTAGGTTAGCGCTATGTAATAATAGCCATCCTTATTATTTGGGTTGCCACGGTTGACGCCCGCTGCCGGATAAGAACCGGCCTGTACTTCATTGCCACGATAAGCCAGCTCAACAGCTTTTGCTCCTCTTGCATTGAGCAGGCTGGACTGGTCCACATATACATTGCTTACATCATCAAGATAATCGGTAAATATTTTACGGTAACCAAATTCAATTCCTATCCGCATGTCTTCGTTGAGCGAATACGCCGCCCCAAATCCGATAGGAACGCTGAATTGCGTAAGTTTATAATTTGTAACGCCTGGCGTAAAACCTTCGCCTTCTGTGCTGAGTGGTTGCAGAAAATATTTCTTACCACTGGTATCTTTTGTATAGGGGTTGAAATGATAAATACCGATGCCGGCAAATATATAAGGTGTCCACCAGTGGTCGTTGAGATTAAGAAAACTATACTGCCAGGTCAGTTCCCAGTCGGCAATCTTTGAGCCGAAATTAAGGTTGCGCTGTCGCATGACAGTGGTTCCGTTTTTATCATCAGCATGCAATGATGTAAGGGTTAAATAACTTCTTGCAGTGATATGCTCAGACAGGTCATACTGTGCACCAACAGACCCCATTAATTTTGCCTGCGACAGGGAGATGGCCTTTTCTTTCAGATCGCCCTGGTAATTGGCAAGGCCAAGCCGCCCGGAGAAATGAAAATTCTGCGCTGCTGTTACCAGGGGCAAAAAACAAAAAGCAAAAAAAATTTTTTTCATCGGAACAGAAGCAGGGGATGGTGTAGTTGAATAACGTTTTTTAATTCTATTTATTTCCGTTCTCCCAGCGGTGATTTCAAAAAATCTATTGGAACCACGGCCTCTGCAAGTGATTTGTCTTCTTTCGTAAGCCGGCTTCTGCCGCTCGTACAACTCGCGGTTTAGTCTTAGCCTTCCTTTTAGAAAATAAATTTCCAGCCTTTATCAATAATATTTTAAAAAAAACCTAAGTAATTTTACATTATTAACAAGCCGCTTTGAATAGTAAATGGCATCTCATAAAAAAATAAATCCGTTTTTAAAAGAAAACACTAATACCGGCTTTGCGGCTGATGTACAGGGAAAGTGATGATGGCAAATCGACGATTTTAGAATTGCATAAATTAAATTTGCATAAGGACGTTTGAACATTTGAGGCAACACTTGGCCGGCAACTTTCCGCTGCAGTTCGCGGAAGATAAAGCTTAGGCTTTACGTTACAGCTTGTACATGATGAAATCCTGTCATTTTACAGGCACACTAAACAGGCCGTTTGTAACAATTATACTATCCATTCCCGTACCTTGTTGATTTTTGATAGTTCCGCTAAAAGTCCCTTGCACATTACGATTACTTGCCCCCGTTACAACGATTGTGAAAGAAGGCTGGGTTGAAATATTTACCGACCACGTTTCGACACTATCGTCGAGGTAATCAAAATATGCCCGGGAAGAACTTGTTGTGTCTGTATAAGTGCCTGCCCTAACGCTTGCGGTGTTGTTAACGCCAAATTCAATTTTTGAGCTTGAATTAATCATAGTATCAAGGCCACTGATATCAAGACCTGCTAATCCGGAACTTCCGGGAATGTTACTATTAGTCGCAATTGCACTGTCACCAAAATTTCTATAAATGCCGTTAAGGAAGCATGTAAGGTAATATTGCGGCTGAATGCCTTCTACCGTTCCTACGGAAAATGTACAACTACCTCCTGGACCGTTTAATGGGGTTACTTCGAAATCAACAGTTCCTGTATCAACCGGGATCCCGGTTCCTGTAAGCACTGCGGTTTGAGGCCCGGTTGATGTAAAAGTACTGATTTGACTAAACGACATTCCGTTAATAGTGTTGGTAGTGATCCAGTAAGCTCCGGCGACAGTAACATCAACGGTTATAGTCACTGTATTTGTGGCGGTAAGAGCCGTGTCTGCCACGAACCTGCCTGATACAATGGTGCCTGTACAATTACCACCACTGCCTAATGTATATTCTGCCAGAACAATCGAACTATCCGTTGTTTTTTTTGAACATGCGGAAAAAAGAATGGATATTATAAAAATAAGTACGAACAGGTTTTTCATAAAGGTGTAAGCCGGTTTATTATTAGTTGCCATATAAGTTCCTGTAGAATGTGTCAAAGATAATTATTACTTCTAAGCAACATCTCCAATCCCCACAACAAATGAATCATCATACCACCTGTTGTGTGGTGATAAAATCCCCTGGGGATTGAATTATAAAGATGATGAATTTCTTCATCAACAGTAAACAGTGTAATGGATAGATATTCACGTATAACTTCACTTCAGCTTTAGTAATTCTACGTGTCATCACAGTAAATTCAGAAGTAACATAATCAGGTAATGCTTCTCTTGTGAAGGGTGTGCAACCGGTATATCTTTGTACCAGAAGTTGATTGATGTTCAACAAACATTAATCGCCTGATCCAAATCCACTGAAAAGAGCCAACTATCCAATTATCCAATAGAAAAGTCATAATCTGATATCAGTCAACTTCTACTTTTTTTATTTTTTTCCAATACCTGAGAATAACTAATCCAAACCGAAGAAAACCAACCATCCAATCTTCCCGGTGTAAAAACCAAAACCCTGGAATCAAAAAATTGTTTAAGCCTGCAGCAATGCGGGCTTTTTTATTGCCGCGAAAGATAGAATCAATGGTTCAACAATTTGTTCAGATAATTATAGCTGTGGGTAACATTCTGAATCGGTTGCGGTGCGCCATCCTGTTCTACAAAGAAATACTTCATGCCTGATTCTTCGGCATTGTCTAAAATGCGTTTGAAATCTACGATACCGGTACCCACTTCAGCAGGGTTTTTGGTTTCTTTATCGAGGTCTTTTACATGCCAGAGCGGGAAACGTCCCGGGTGTTCTTTGAATAATGTAACCGGGTCCTGGTTTGCTTTGGTGGCCCAGGCAAGATCAAGTTCCATTTTTACCAGGTCTTTGTCTGTATTGGAAAGAATATAGTCGAACGGACGATGACCTTCTACTTCATTGAACTCAGTCGTATGGTTGTGATAACCAAATTGTACACCCACTTTCTTACAGGCCTCGCCGGATTTATTGAATACATCTACCGCTGTTTTAATTTCATCCAGCGTATTTACGGGTATGCTGGAACATACAAGATAACTGATGCCGCCTTCCGCTGCTTTATCAGCGAGCTCCTGGTAATTATCTGTAAGGTTAAGCGACCTGGGTATATTTTTAAGCTGGTCTATCCTCTTCTGTATCCTCGCTGAATCGGCCGCTGTTTTCGCACTCTTCATCATTTGCCCCGGCGAAAAACCTGCACCACCTAAATGCGCGGAGCGCCAGGTCATCCCCGCATCTTTGATCATCGCTGATAATTCTTTTGGCGTATAACCGTAGAAGTTACCTTTTGACGACCCTGCACTTTCCAGTTCTTTGTAACCAATGGCTGCTAATTTTTCAAGAGCGCTTTTTGCATCAGTCGTCATTAAATCACCCAGCGTATATAACTGCAGGCCTATAGCATACGCTGCTTTTTTTTCGCCAAATAATTCCGCATTTGCAAACCCGGGCAACAGTAAACCGGCCAATGCAAAAGAGCCTGATTGTTGTATAAATTTTCTTCTTGATGTCATTGATTTATTTTATGTAAATGAAAAATAACAGGATCCGTAAGCAAGTTGACTTTATTAAGATGAAAGAAAAGCCGCATGAAAACTTTTAAGCTATAAGCCTGACTATACCAAAAAACCTGGTCATAAATTTACTGCTATTTTGTTTACAGTAACTATCCATTGGGGGGCCGATACGATCCTCCTGCAGCTAATGGCAGGATGTGCAATTTTTTTCAAAAAGCGTTTTGGCTTCAGCAAGGGCTGCATCAATGGTCGCATAATCATTTTTAATAAGCAGATAAATGATAATACCGGCAAGAATCAGAACCGGAATTGAATAGAGTATGTATCGCCTATACCAGAAAATTATGGACTTTTTAAAAGTACTACGGGTAGTGGTGGCGTCGTGGCGTGGGCTACTCTGTCTTTCTGTTCTTTTTAAAATTTTCGGCCTGGTCAAAAATCTCAACATACACTTCATCTCGTTCTACGGGTGGATAACCAAACTCGTCTAATAGCAATATCAATCCAACTTTAAGAGCTGATTTGATGTCGTCCCGTTTGTTCCAGTCTGGGAATTTAGCCTGGGCATCAACTAAATCTTTAACCGCTTTTGCAAGTTCTATTAATTTGTCTTCGGGATAAGTAAAATCATACTTTACGCAAAGTTCTTTCAGGATGTCATAAAAAGCTTTTTCTTCAAAGTCAATTCCCAATGCGTCACCTGCTGAAAATTCTTTATGAACTTCCCAAATCATATTCGTTAAGGCTTCCGCCATTTCTTCATACACTTCACTTCTCAGGATATCGCTTTCATCCCGTTGGTTATATTTCTCTACAAGAGCTTGCATCTTTTTAGAAAAATCAATGCCTTTAACTTTATTCACTTTTCTTATTTCACCAATGACTTTTGCTAATAGCTGTTGAAGTAATTTGATTTTAGTATTCGGCATTTTAATCTTGTCAATCTTTGCCAAATAATTTTCATCAAAAATGTCTTGCTCTGTTTCATCTTCTTCTCCCAACTTAAAAATTTCTTCTACGCCATCACTTGCCAAAGCATCTTTAATCATCTCTCTCACTCTTGCATTCATCTGTGCTGTGTCGGGTGCATTGCCTTTGGTAAGTTTGAAAACGATTGAACGAACTGCCAAATAAAAATGTGTGAAATCCCTTTCAGTTTGTATGAGTTGCTCACTGCCTGCACAAATATCATAAGCGGCTTTCAGTCGTTTCACCAAACCCATAAAACGGGTTTCCAAATCTTTGGTGAGTTGAACATATTCAGCAGCCGTGTTCAAAGTATTCAACTGTTGTAAAGTTGTTCCCTTGAAATATTTTGTGCTGTCAAACCGATGAAACAGTTTAGCCAAAAGGTCTAAATGATTTCTTACAATGATGATTGATTCAGCAATGTCTTCAAAATTGTCTTTGTCGCCTTCACTGTATTTTTTCAAAGCAAGATTCATTTGCTTTTTGATGCCGATATAATCCACAACCAAACCTTTGTTCTTGCCTTCAAATTTTCGGTTTACTCTTGAAATAGTTTGAATTAAATTGTGTTCCTGAATTGGCTTGTCAATGTAAATGCTGTCAAGGAATGGAACATCAAAACCAGTAAGCCACATATCAACTACAATTGCAATTTTAAAATTTGATTTTTCGTTTTTGAATTGTCGGTCTAATTCTTTGCGATAATCTTTTGTGCCTAACAATTTGTATAAGACCTCATCATCATCTTTATCTCTCGTCATAATCATTTTCACGCGTTCAATCGGTTTCAGTTCTCTGCGGTCTTTGTCGGTAAGCTCTGCACCTTCTTCGGCTTCTCTAATTTCAGTCCATTTGGGTTTTAGTTCAATGATATTTTTATACAGGTCGTAAGCAATTTCTCTGCTGCTGCACACAAACATTGCTTTGCCTTTTATGGTTGCGCCTTCCGAAACTCTGTTGTCGTAATGCTTTACAAAATCTTCTGCAATTGACTTCAATCGTTTTGGGTCGCCAAGTATGGCGTTCATCTTTGTCGTTTCTTCTTTGCTCTGTTCTATTTGATAATCGTTTGCTCCTTCTTCGGCTGCACCTTCGTAATACTTTTCAATTTTTTCCAGTTCGCTATTGTTCAACACCACTTTTGCTGCTCTGCCTTCATACACAATTCTTACAGTGATTTCATCTTTCACGGATTCAGTCATAGTGTAAGCATCCACCACTTTTCCGAAAACATCAAGGGTTGCATCTATTGGTGTTCCTGTAAAGCCAACGAAAGTTGCATTGGGCAAAGAGTCGTGCAAATATTTGGCAAAGCCAAATGTTTTGGTAACGCCTTTGGCAGTTACTTTTACTTTTTGGTCAAGATTTATTTGACTGCGATGTGCTTCGTCTGAAATGCAAATCACATTTGTTCTGTCTGTAAGTATTTCGGTGTCCTCTGTAAACTTGTGAATGGTTGTTAGAAAAACTCCACCGCTTTGTCTGCCTTGTATCAGTTCTCTTAAATTGGCTCTGCTCTCAACACTCACCACTGTATTGTCGCCAATGAAATTTTTTGCATTGGTAAATTGCCCCGAAAGTTGGTCGTCTAAATCTGTCCTGTCTGTGATTAAAACAATGGTGGGACTTTCAAAGTATTCGCTTTTCATCAGCAACCTTGTGAGGTAAAGCATGGTGAAACTTTTTCCGCAACCTGTCGCACCAAAGTAAGTTCCGCCTTTGCCATCTCCTTCGGGCTTCTGTGCTTGCTTTATGCTTTCAAATAAAGTTCGTGCTGCATAGTATTGAGGATAGCGACAAACTATTTTTTCATTCTTCTTTGATGTGTCGGGTAAGTAAATAAAATTTCGGATGATGTCTCTTAAACGGTTGTGATGAAACATTCCTTGCACTAAAGTAAACATACTGTCTATACCGTCAACATCTTTTGCCAAACCTTCTACTCTACGCCAGGCGTAAAAAAATTCATACGGTGCAAAGAAAGAACCTGCTTTGTTATTTACTCCATCGCTGATAACGCAAAAGGCGTTGTATTTAAAAAGTTCGGGAATGTCTCTGCGATAACGAACGGTCAATTGTTTGAAAGCATCATAGATTGTTGCTTCTTCACGAATGGCACTCTTAAATTCAAAAACTACAACAGGCAAGCCATTGATGTAAATAATTCCGTCAGGAATTCTTTTTTCGTTGCCTGTAATTTCTAACTGGGTTACAAATTTATAAATGTTATTGCCCTTGCCATATTCTGTTTCGGGTTCAGCAGCAATGTTTAATAGCTGTTCTGCTTCTGGTTGCTTTTGCTTCTGTAATCCGCTATAGTCAATTAGCTGAATGTAGATGTCTTTGTTATCTCTGTTCTCTCGTTTTAAAATAAAACCATCCGAAAGCATTTTGACAAATGTTTTGTTGCTCTCGTAAAGGTCAGAAGATGGCAATGATTTCAATTGAAGAATAATTGATTTTGCTTCGGTTACTGTAAGCCCTTCTGTTTTGTATTGCGTAAGTAAAAAGTTTTGCAAATCTTCTTCAATCAATACTTCATCAGGTGTTCGCTTAATAGTAATACCTAAGTGGTGAGGAAAATTTTCGTTCCCCAACAACTCTGTAAAAGCTTTTTCTAATTTTTCTTCTGTGAATTTCATTT
>JBKJRY010000251.1:0-23241 GCA_046593045.1 Chitinophagaceae bacterium
TACAAATGAAGAACTATATTTTTTATTTGCTGCATCATTTAGTTTTTTCATTCCTTCATGAAATACCTTTTGATCCGCAACATCATAACAATCGTTTACCATTACTGTCATGAACTGACCGACAGCGGCTGCTTTTGCGCCAGGTGTTTTTGTTGGGGGCAGTATGGTATCTGCAACTTCATCCAGCATTGCTACATTTTCTTCATTGAATTCGACACCGGATGTCGTGTTCGTTTTACAGCCATTAAGAAAAAAGGTGGACCCCACAATAGTTCCTCCCAAAAGGAGCGAAATGTGCTGAACTGCTTCTCTTCTATTCATAAGTGATATTTTTTATTATATAATTATAAAAATTAAACTTTCAAATTATAACCATCCCTGTAATTTCTTTTTACAAATTGATTCACTGCATCAACGTTGGTTACTTTCATGTCTTTGTTATCCCATATTAATTCAATGTTGCGACCGGGATAATCAAACCCTTTTCCGGTGCTTCTCGGCTCACGAATGTCATTGCCCCGGATCGCTAAATTGGCCATTAACAATGCCTCGGTAAGCGGGCCGGCAATTTCGAAGGGCGAGCTGAGTTCCTTTTTACCGTAGCCTGCAATAGCGCCCTCCACCCATTGGGCATAATGCCCATTAGCCCCCCCGGGAACCCTCTCTATCTTTTGCGGAACCGATACTTCTGTATTGCGTGATAACGGTAAAAGCTTGGGATTGGCGCCATAAGTTCCACACATCATTTTGCCTTTTGTACCTATAAATAAAGCGCCGTTTCCTCCGTCACCAAAAACATCATTAGGTCCTAATTCTTCCGGGCGCTTTGGCTGAATTCCTCCATCCATCCAATGCAGTTCTACTGGGCCTTTCGTTTTACTGGTTTTGGGAAATCTCATAGTTACATGGCTTGAAGGCGGGCAACTATCAGGGAAAAAGCCTCTCTGGAATTCGTCGACATACACGCTCCCAACACTAGCCTGCACAGAATTAATATAACCGAGATTTAATACCCTGAAGGCAGGCTCCACTATATGGCAACCCATATCTCCAAGGGCGCCGGTTCCATAATCCCACCAGCCACGCCAGTTGAAGGGTACCAGCTTTTCTATATAGTCTTTATATGGAGCTGTCCCGAGCCACAGATCCCAGTTGAGTTCGGCAGGTACAGGAGATGGCGTGGATGGCCACGGAATTCCCTGCGGCCATACAGGCCTATCAGTAAAACAATATACGGTATGTACATCACCTATCACCCCCGCATCATACCATTCCATGAGTTGTCGTACACCGTCGCCTGATGCTCCCTGGTTACCCATTTGAGTAACCACTTTATAGCGCTTAGCCGCATCAGTTAGAGCCCTTGCCTCGAATACATCGTGCGTCAGAGGTTTTTGCACATATACATGCTTGCCAAGCTGCATGGCTGCCATTGCGGCTACAGCATGCGTATGGTCGGGAGTAGACACCGACACGGCGTCAAAGTTTTTTGATTCCTTATCTATCAGCTCGCGCCAGTCCTTATAATATTTTGCCTTGGGGAAATTTTTTACGGTGGTTGCAGCCCTGCGGTCATCTACATCACAGAGAAAAGCTATATCTGCTTTTCCACTTTTGTAAAAATTAGCAATATCACTTTCGCCTTTTCCGCCTGCGCCAATCCCTGCAACAATTAACCTGTCGCTTGGCGCCAGGAAGCCTTTGCCGCCCAATACATGGCGCGGAACAATCATAAATCCTGCGGCTGTTAAAGTTGAATCTTTTAGAAACTTCCGTCTTGAATTATTTACATTTTCTTTTTTTTTCATCCTTTGCGTATCTGTTAAAATATTAAAGTTGAATGATGAACTTGACTCTAGATGTTATGTTTTTTTAATTCGCTTACTGCATAATCAACGGCCCTTGCTGTCATGGCCATATAAGTGAGCGATGGATTCACACAGTTTGCTGATGTCATGAAGGAACCATCAGTTACGAATACATTTTGGGCATCCCATACCTGGTTCCATTTATTCAAAACTGAAGTCTTGGGATCATGCCCCATACGTGCAGTGCCCATCTCATGAATGCCCCTGCCTATAGTACCATCACCATCATGCCCTTTCACATCTTTAACCCCGGCAGCCTCAAGCATTTCAATAGCATCGTTCTGCATATCTTTCCTCATTTTCCTCTCGTTTTCTTTCCACTCAGCATCGAATGAGATAACATTCAACCCCCATGCATCAGTTTTTGTTTTATCTAAAGTCATCTTATTTTCATGATATGGAAGTATTTCTCCAAACCCTCCAATGCCCATAGACCATTGCCCCGGTTCCGCTAAAGCATCTTTATAGTCACCACCAATATTCATTTCTGCAACATTGCGGGACCAGCCCTGCCGGCTTCCGCCACCCTGGTAGCCAAATCCTCTTATATAATCTCTTTTGTCTCCAAATAAATTCCGATACCTGGGTATATAGATCCCGTTAGCACGCCTGCCATAATAGTATTTATCCCCGTAGCCATCCATGGTACCACCGGCGCCAACTCCAAGGTGATGATCCATAATATTATGTCCCAGTTCTCCGCTACTACTACCCAGTCCATCGGGCCATATATCTGTTGCAGAGTTCATCATTATCCAGGTACTATTGAATGTAGATGCATTCAGAAATATTATTTTTGCGAAATACTGGTAGGTTTTTTTAGTTTCAGCATCCAGTACCTCTACGCCTGTCGCTTTTTTAGTATCCTTATCGTATAAAATTTTTGTTACAATTGACCATGGCCTTAGTGTAAGATTTCCCGTGGCCATAGCAGCGGGCAGTGTGGATGATTGGGTGCTGAAATATGCGCCGAAGGGACAACCCAGCCAACATTTATTCCTGTATTGACAATTAGTTCGGCCAGGTAAGGCCTCTGTGATATTTGCGGTACGACCTATGATCATATTGCGCTTATTATCATAATGTTCTTTAATGCGTGCCGATACGTCTTTCTCTACGCAATTCATTGCCATTGCAGGCATAAAATGACTGTCGGGCAATTGAGGCAGGTTTTCTGTCGAGCCGCTTATTCCCGCAAATTTCTCAACATAAGTATACCAGGGCTCAATGTCCTTGTAACGTATTGGCCAATCTACTGCTATGCCATCTTTTGCATTCGCTTCAAAATCAAAGTCACTCCACCTGTAGCATTGGCGCCCCCACAAAAGTGAGCGTCCTCCTACATGATAACCTCTGAACCAATCCATTCTTTTTACTTCAGTGTACGGAGATTCCTGGTCATTGGCCCACCAATCAAGATTCGTTTCATTTAATGGGTAGTCCCTTTTTAATACAGGGTAATCTTCTATCATTTTCTGGGTTCTTCCGCCACGATGCGGAAACTCCCAAATTCCTTTCTGGGCGTTTACATAATCTTTTACATGCTCAATATTTTTTCCTCTCTCAAGCATTATTGTTTTCAACCCTTTTTCAGTAAGTTCCTTTGCTGCCCAGCCTCCTGAAATTCCGGACCCAATTACAATTGCATCGTAAGTATTATCTGCCATTTTTTTATTATTTATATTTCTTTGTTCATATTTCTTATTCCACTCCTCATTTCTTTATTAAATAGTCAACTTCAAAAATTAAAGTCTTTGCAAGTCTTCCTTCAGGGAAATTATAGTTACACATCACAAATTTTTACCGCCTCCCTTAAAGAAGCAATTTTATCTTCCCCTATGGGAATAAATTCCTGGGCCACATAATCTTTAAAGCCTGTTTTTAGAATTGCTCTCATTATGGCGGGATAATATAGTTCCTGCGTTTCATCTATTTCGTTTCTGCCGGGAACACCGCCTGTATGGTAGTGGCCAAGATATTGATGATTATCCTGAATAGTTCTTATTACATCTCCTTCATCAATCTGCATATGGTAGATATCGTATAGCAACTTAAAATTTTCTGAGTCAATTCTTTTACAAAGTTCAACGCCCCACGGTGTGCGGTCACACATATAATCTTTGTGATTGATTTTGCTGTTAAGCAACTCCATTTGAATAATTATATTATTCTTTTCAGCAAGCGACATTATTTTTTTTAGCCCATCAGCACAATTTTTCAGTCCTGTTTCATCGTCCATACCGTTGCGGTTTCCACTGAAGCAAATAATATTTTTATAACCGGCTTTTGCTGCAAGTGGAATTGCCTCCGTAAAATTTTTTATAAGATCACCCTGGTATTCCTGGGTATTCCATCCTTTGGTTAAACTTATGTCACCACCAGTGTAGCACATGGAACTGTATATACCATATTTCTGAAGAACCGGCCAATCTTTGGGGCCAACCAAATCAATGGCGCTAAAGCCAATATCCTTAACGGCTTTACACAAGTCTTCCAATGGAAGAAAGTCATACGTCCACCGGCATACGGAATGATTAATATTCCCTTTCATTTTGTAATCTTTTTTACTTTGATATTTTGCCGCGTAGGAAATAGCCGGAGCGATAATTACAGCGGATGTACCTAATGCAATGTTTTTTAAAACTGTTCTCCTGGTTGTCTTCATTTGTTTATTTTTTAAGAAAGCATGCTGCTTTCAAGCCCCTGTTCGAGCTCAACGCCGCTTGCAGGATTTTTATTATTATCCTTAAATAGGAGTAAAAATAAGATTACAACAGCCAGGGCGATTCCGGCGGGTATTAGCCAGATACTCTTCCAGTCATGGCCCCCTGAACTTGCATATGCATCCACGATAGGCCCCGAAACTAACGAGCCGATTAACATTCCTACTCCATAAGTCGCCAGGGTTATTAAGCCCTGTGCCGCGCTTTTAAATTTTTCTCCCGCAAGTTTATCGGTATAAATTTGTCCCGTTACAAAAAAGAAATCATAACATACTCCGTGTAATAGAATACCAATAATAAGCATCCAATAGTTTGCATCTATATTTCCATAAGCGAATAAAACATACCGTGCACCCCACGCCAGCATTCCTATAGCCAGCATTTTTTTTACTCCAAATCTTATAAATAAAAAGGGCATTAACAGCATGAATAATATTTCAGAAACCTGGCCCAATGACTGAATGCCAGCGGTTGATTCCATTCCTTTTTCATTTAAAAACAAATTAGTGAAGTTGTAATAGAATGCGAGCGGAATAGAAATAGCGATCGATGAAATAAAGAATATTAAATAAGACCTGTTTTTTAATAATCGTAATGCATCCAGTCCAAGAATATCTCCAATTGTACTTTTTACTCCTTTTTTTAAAGGGGGAGTTGATGGTAATGTAAAACTGAATAAGCCTAAAATTACTGATGTAATTCCGGCCATTTTAAAAGTATATGCAAGAGCCGATTCACTGCCGGGCTTATCCCACCCAATGACGCTAATTATAACACCAGCAACGATCCATCCGATAGTACCCAATACTCTTATAAATGGAAATTCCTTACTCGTGTCAGTCATTTGCCGGAATGAAATTGAATTTACCAATGCCAGGGTAGGCATGTACAGTATCATGTATACAAGGAGGTATGGAAAGAAATCCGCAAAACTTTCTGCCGATGAAGCATACCATAATAATATACCACCTGCAATATGCAGCACAGCCAGGATTTTTTGCGCGGAAAAAAATTTATCAGCAATTAAACCGATAATAAAGGGAGCGACAATAGCTCCAATAGATTGCGTTAAATATGCCAGGCTTATTTGTGTACCGCTTGCCTGAAGAGTTTTACCAAGAAATGTTCCCATAGTAACAAACCATGCTCCCCAGATAAAAAAATTCAAAAACATCATCGTGGAAAGCCGCAAGCGGGTCGTAAATTTCATCCGAAGAATTTGTTATTTTTAATAGTTGTAATAAATACACTATTTCGGATACAAGGTATTAATTAACGGCTAAAAAAAAGTAAATGATTTCTATAAATTTAAAATATCTTTTTTTTTAATATTCTTTTATGAATAATTTAGTTGTTTTAAAATTTCATTGTTATCCTTTTAAAATTTGAATATGAGAAAATTAAGAATGGGCATGGTAGGTGGTGGCAAAGATGCTTTCATTGGCGCAATACATCGTATCGCGGCCAACATGGATGGATTAATAGAATTATCCTGTGGTATGTTTAGTATTAATCCGGAAATTGCGAAAGATTCGGCAGAATCATTATTCATTCCTGAAGACAGAACTTATTTTGGTTATGAAGAAATGATCAAAAAAGAAAGTGAACTGCCGGCTGACAAGCGGATGGATTTTGTAACGATTGTTACACCAAATTTCGCTCACTTTGCACCCGCAATGCTTGCATTGGAAAATGGTTTTAATGTAGTTATTGAAAAGCCGATGACCTTTTCGTTGGATGAAGCAAAACAATTAAAAAAGAAAGTGGAGGAAACGGGATTGATTCTTTGTCTTACACATACCTACTCCGGTTACCCGATGGTAAAGCAGGCGAAAGCAATGGTGAAAAATGGAGAGCTTGGAAAGATCAGGAAAATCGTTGTTGAATATCCGCAAGGCTGGCTAAGCAAACTAACGGAGCGTGAAGGCAATGCACAGGCAGCATGGAGAACAGATCCCAAAAAATCGGGAAAGGCAGGCGCCATGGGAGATATAGGTACACACGCTGCGCATCTTGCTGAATATATTTCAGGTTTAAAAATAACGAAACTCTGCGCAGATTTGAATATTATGGTAGAGGGGCGGGCTTTGGATGACGATGGTAACGTGCTATTGAAATTTGATAACGGGGGAGCAGGTGTGCTAATTGCTTCCCAGGTTGCCGCGGGTGAAGAGAATGCTTTGAAGATAAAATTATATGGAGAAAAAGGAGGACTGGAATGGGAGCAACAGGAACCGAATACTTTACTTGTTAAATGGCTGGATGCCCCAACGCAGATTTACCGTGCCGGGTCAAATTATTCAAATATATTAAGCAGCTTCGCCACTAAAAATTGCAGAACGCCGGGAGGGCATCCTGAAGGTTACCTGGAAGCATTTGGAAATATCTATCACAACTTCGCACAAACGCTTAGTGCAAAAATTGAAGGCACGGAACCAACCAAAGAAATGCTTGATTTTCCAGGTGTGGAAGATGGTGTTCGCGGAATGGCATTTATAGATTGTGTTGTGGCATCAGGCCAGTCAAATGAGAAATGGACCGATTTTAAAATATAACAATCATAATCCTTGTTCCATACTTCGGAGAAGAATTGGAGTGAGATAAAATAATATTTGATGAAAACAATTAAAGGCCCCGGAATTTTTCTTGCGCAATTTATAAACGATACACCTCCGTACAATAATCTAAAAGACATTTGTGAGCGGGCGAAATCTATTGGTTTTACAGGCGTGCAAATACCTACATGGGATCCTCGAATGATTGATCTGAAAAAAGCGGCTCAAAGCAAAACCTATGCGCAGGAAGTAAAAGGCCTCGTAAATGAATGCGGCATGGAAATTACAGAACTTTCTACGCACCTGCAGGGGCAATTAGTAGCGGTGAATCCTGCTTACGATAAATTATTTGACAGCTTTGCCCCGGAAGAATATCGCAACAATTCGAAGGCGAGAACAAAGTGGGCGGTTCAACAGCTAAAGTATGCAGCGAAAGCTTCTCAAAACCTTGGCCTGAACGCACACCCTACTTTCAGCGGCGCTTTGTTGTGGCACACATTTTATCCATGGCCTCAGCGGCCGGCAGGATTAGTTGAAGAAGGGTTTAAAGAATTGGCAAAACGGTGGCTTCCGATATTAAATACATTTGACGAATGTGGCGTGGATGTTTGCTATGAAATACATCCCGGCGAAGACCTGCATGATGGTATCAGTTATGAAATGTTTTTGGAAAACGTGGATAATCATCCGCGTGCATGCCTCTTATATGATCCATCGCATTTTGTGTTACAATGCCTGGATTATTTGGCTTATATAGATAATTACCATGAACGTATAAAAGCGTTTCATGTTAAGGATGCCGAATTTAATCCGACAGGTAAACAGGGAGTTTATGGAGGTTTTCAAAGCTGGATTAACAGGGCCGGCCGCTTTAGATCTACCGGTGATGGACAAGTGGATTTTAAATCGATATTCAGTAAGCTTGCGGCTTATGATTATCCCGGGTGGGCGGTAATGGAGTGGGAGTGTTGCTTAAAAAATTCTGAAGACGGAGCAAAGGAAGGCGCGAAATTTATAAATGACAATATTATTCGCGTAACTGATCATGCATTTGATGATTTTGCCGGTACTGATAAAGATGAAAAATTGAACCGTTCAGTATTAGGTATTTAATTTTTAATAATTACTACCACTCACGTTTTTAGAAAGATTTGGTTGACATCCGGATAATAAATTTTTTAATTTCAAAATAACAAATGAATATTTGTATATGAAAAAGTCAATATTAGTTTTCTCATCAGTGTTGTTCCTTATTAGTTGCGGAGGTAATACTGATATAAAAGAAACAACAGCCGATACAACTGCAACTACATCAACAACTCCTGCGGCGGAAGCCAAAAATCCCGAAATTGAAAAAGGCCTCGATCTTGTTGCCAAGAGCGATTGCTTCACATGCCACAAGCTCAATGAGGCTGCCATAGGACCTTCCTATGCAGCGGTTGCTGCGAAATACAGCACAATGGATAAGCAGGCAGCAAGTGATTCAGTAGTTCACCAGATAATAAATGGAGGATCAGGCAAATGGGGATCTGTACCAATGACACCACACCCTGCTCTCACGCAAGATGAAGCAAAATCTATGGCCGCATATGTATTATCAATCAAAAGCGAATAATGTATAAAATTTTATGCTTAGCTATTGCAGTGGGCTTACTGCAAAGCTGTAATTCTAATAATGACAGTGCTGCTACCTTATCAGCGGATAGTACCTCTGTAGCGGGAAATGATAGCGACAGCGGATGGGTCAACTTGTCATTGGATAAGTGGCACACCTACGGTAAATCATCACTTGATTCAGGATGGAGTATGCAGGATGGCGCACTCTTTCTTGATACAGCTGCAACGGCGCGAAATGGCGAGGGAGATCGTATAGGTAATAATATCGTAACCAATGATGATTTTGGAAATTTCGATTTAAAAGTTGATTGGAAAATTTCAGACAGAGGGAATAGTGGCATCGTATTTTATGTAAAGGAAGACACTGCTTTATTCCATGAAAATTATAACTCCGGTATGGAAATGCAAGTGCTTGACAATGGTACTCCTACACGGTTAGGGCATCCTGATGGCAAACTTTATAGTCATAGAGCAGGCGATCTTTATGATCTGCTGGCTGCGAAAGATAATGCGGTAAAACCGTTGGGTGAATGGAACCAGGCAGAAATAGTTGCTGATAATGGCAAACTGGATTTTTATCTGAACGGTGTCAACACACTATCCACGACCATGTGGGATGATAACTGGCGGCAAATGATTGCCATCAGTAAGTTTAAGGATATGAAAGATTTCGGCACTTTTAAAGAAGGTAAAATTTCATTACAGGATCATGGAAATTTAGTATGGTTTAAAAATATTAGAATTATAAGGCTGTAGTGTAGGAACTGTTTTTATTAAATGAATTTAGCAACAGGAAACTGTTGCTTTTTACATTGGACAAACCGGAATAGTTTCTTACCAAAAAGAAGTAGCCAAAGGGCACAGGTATGACCCGCGCCACAAAAGTTCAGGAAAGATCTTTTATAACCAAGCTGGCATGGGCTACCGGAATAATAGTTGCTGCCAGGAAATAAAATTTAACTTTACAGTACATCTATTTCAGAAAGTTTATTAAATTGGAAAGCAATGATGTTTTCTTTTTTTAGACGATTCTCCCGGAAATTATTTTCTCATTAATCATCCCTTCTTCAAACATACAAATGAATAAATCCATCTTCTTTTTTGTTTTACTGTTCACAGTTAATTATTCATTCGCTCAAAATAATAACTGGCAAATAGTACCTGGTCACATTAAAACTGTATGGGCTGATAGCCTGAATCCTGCTAACGTTTTACCGGAGTATCCGCGGCCTCAAATGCAACGTGATAATTGGGTGAATTTAAACGGGCTATGGCAATATTCCATTTTGCCAAATTCCAATGATGACAATATTCCTGCTTCCTCACAGGGAAATATTTTAGTTCCGTTTGCCGTCGAATCCGCTTTATCAGGCGTTGGAAAAATGGTGGGGAAAGACAGCGTTTTGTGGTATAAAAGATCGGTAACGGTTCCGGCGAAACGAAATGGCAAAAGAATTTTACTTCACTTTGGCGCGGTAGATTGGAGAAGTGATGTGTATGTGAATGGAAAGAAAGCAGGCTTGCACGAGGGAGGATACGATCCATTCACGATAGATATTACAGACGACCTGCAAAAAGGATCGAAGCAGGACCTGGCAATACGTGTGTGGGACCCGACCGATGAAGGGCCACAGCCTCATGGTAAGCAGGTCGTAAAGCCTGAAGGAATATGGTACACTTCTGTCACAGGTATCTGGCAAACTATATGGTTGGAAATAGTTCCGGAAACCTACATTGCATTTACCCGTAACACGCCTGAGCTGGATAAGCAGCACATTACAATTGAAGTATCTGTGAAAAATTATCAGCCGGGCGATGAAATAAATATATCCGCATGGAATGGAAATGAAAAAATTGCCGGGAAGATAAGCGTTGATACTACGGAGACACTAATGATTACTAATCCGATAATGTGGTCGCCTGCCCATCCTTTTTTATATGACTTAAAAGTCTCCGTTGTCAGAAAAGGCAAGGTAGTAGATGAAATAAAAAGTTATTTCGCTATGAGGAAAATTTCGGTAGCGCCCGGTCCCGGGGGTATTCAAAGAATGATGCTGAACGATTCTTTCTTATTTGAATTTGGCCCTCTTGACCAGGGTTGGTGGCCCGACGGCTTGTACACAGCACCCACTGATAATGCGCTGAAATTTGACATTGAAAAAACGAAAGAAATGGGTTTCAACCTGATTCGCAAACATGTAAAAGTGGAACCTGCCCGATGGTATTATCATTGCGACAAAACAGGAATTTTGGTTTGGCAGGATATGCCAAGCGGCGACTTGGGAAATCACTGGGAATCGCATCCCGGTGTGTTAGGCAGGGCAACAAGCCGCGATCGTACACCCGAAAGTGAAAGTTATTATCGTAAGGAATGGAATGCTATTATGAATGCATTATATAATTTCCCTTCAATTATAGTGTGGGTTCCTTTCAACGAAGCGTGGGGCCAATTTAAAACAGTTGAAATTGCCCAATGGACCATACAAAAAGATTCTACAAGATTAGTGAACAGCGCAAGCGGAGGTAACTATTATAATGTCGGAGATATTATTGATCTGCATAATTATCCTGATCCTGCAATGCCACGACCTGATATATTTGGAAAAGACAGGGCACTGGTGCTTGGAGAATTTGGCGGCCTCGGTCTGCCTGTAGACAACCATACATGGCAACAAAAAAGCTGGGGCTACCAGAGTTTCAAAACTAATGATAGCTTGTTCAACCGGTACCATTCTTTGATCAACGACCTTGAGGGGCTTGTGAAGAAAGGCTTGTCGGCGGCAGTATACACTCAAACAACAGATGTGGAAACTGAAGTGAATGGATTTATGACCTATGACAGAAAGGTAATAAAAATACCTGTAGATAAATTGAGGCAGGTGAACAGGCAACTTTATAATGTGCAGATGCAACCCTCATCTGAATAAAAAGTTTTAGTTACATTAAATTTTCAATTAACCTGCAATTATATTCGGCACTAGTATTTCATTTCATTTCATTTTCTGAAGAGAGGTTATCATTAAAACTTTCCATTCTAATTTGGAAGGCTTTACTATTTTAGCGGCTAAATTTTATCGATTGATTACTCTTTTAAATTTTACGGAAACACTAAGCGAACGCCAGGTAGCTAAGGGAAAAAAATATTATGAAGATGGGGTCGTTGATTCTTTAACAGAGGTAGAGCCCCAAAGCTGGGAGGCGGAAGTTATTGGTACTGAGGTGTACGCTGTAGGGGTGGAGCTGAAAAAATGGAACGATTGTTAGCACAGAGTGCGATTGCCCGCATGACGATGATTTCTGTAAACATTTTGTCGTGGTGCTTTTTGCTTTGCAGGATGCATTAGAAATAAACAAAACAACAACACAAAAAAATTCTGAGAAAAAGCTTTAGTGAAAAAAGCTTTTACTGTTGACGCACTGTTACCTGGTATCAGCGAGGCGGATATAAAAAATTTTGTAAAGGAGGCAGTAAAAAGAAATAAAGAATTCCGCGGGCCAATAACTTTGAACCGCCATATAAGCCCGTCAAACCAGGGCTTAGCAAAATTTTCTTTCTTTCAACTTATTGAACAAATTTTTTGGCAGACAGACCATTCAAATCATACAAAATTTTTCCCGCCCGGATAGTCAACTCTGCCTGGAACTTACGGGTTCCCTCAATACGGTTATGACCTGAATCAACAAAGCCAAATTTCCCATCCAAAAGACTCAACACTGCAACGTCTGCATCAGACCCGACACTCAAATTCCCAAGATCTTCGCGATGAATGGATTTAGCGGGATACCATGTCGCTCTTGCAATAATGTCGTCTACACTCATCCTCAAGTTCAAAAATTTAGACATTACATTCAGAATGTTTTGCATTCCGCTATTCATGCTATAACTGTGTAAATCGGTACCAAAGGAATTTGGTAGCAAACCTTGTTTGAGTGCCGGAATTGCCTGGCTAAACCAAAAACCAGATCCGCCATGGCCCACATCAAATAAAACACCTTTCTTCTTTGCTTCCATCACTGACGCCAGTACTTTTCCATTCTCATCCACCACAGACGCCCGATCATGAACGTTCTCATAAGTATGGGTAAGGATATCTCCCGGCCTCATTCGATCCAGTATTCCTTCTAAAGGCAATTTAGGCATATCACATTCTACCAACATTGGAACTTTGGCATCATTTGCTGCTTCGGTCGCTTTTTTGAACAGCATCCAATCACTCCCGGCGTAATGCCCGACACATACTCCGACTATAATGTCTGGATATTTTTTTATCGTTTCAGCGGTCATCCGGGCATTCATCGTGGTAGTATCGTGCAACTCAGGAGATCCGGAACTGAAACCAGAATCAAACATTTCTAAAAAAGCCAATACACGTGTTTTGGACCTGTCAATAACCTGCTCTTTAAATTGAGGAAAGTTTCTCCAACCAGAAGTGCCGGCATCCACCATTGTTGTGACACCCGATCTAAAAGAAAAATCATCAGGCGACACGCTATTGTATCCGTCCGCAAATCCATCTTTACTGCCAACAAAAACATGAGTATGGATATTGATGATTCCGGGCGTCACATACAAGCCGTTGACATCGACTACTTTTTTTGCATCTTTTGCAGATATGTCCGGGGCTACCTTAAATATTTTACCATTCACAATAGCCACATCCATCTTTGAATCGATGTTATTCTTCGGGTCAATCACATGGCCGCCCTTTAGTAAAATATCAATGTTCTGGGCATTTGATTTAAAGGAAACTATGCCAACAAAAAGAAAAATGAATGCGAATGCATATTTTATCTTGTTATTAAATAAACCCTTTTGATTGAACATTTTTTTATTTGTTTATAATAAATAATTATTTTAAAAAAAGGCATCAAATCCATCATCCTATGTTGCTAATGGTGGTCCTCCAGGTACTGTTATTGGTTTACGGTTGCTAGGCTTATTACTACGCAGGGCTGTGAATTTGGCCATACCATATTCAACCATGTAAATTGAGCCAGACATGGTATCTCCTGAAAGCGTGCCGGTATAGGTGAATGTGATGCGATCACCCGGAAGGTTACTGGTGCCACTGCGAAGCATTACATTGTCACCCTCAATGGTGCCAACGAGCTCCCTGGGCGATGAAAACTCTCCACTATGTGATCCCTCCAACCAATTGCCATCCTGTGCTATCATCCACGTATATGGGCTTTTACTGCTGTAAAATTCTACCATTACATCCCAGCGCCCGCTGATGTTAGATGCCGGAGGCTTCATCTCCTGAGGTTTTGGACTACGCTTCTGGGAAAGTACTCCATAAACCCGATCTGCCACCACCTTGTCCTCGCCTGGCTGCATTTGACCTGCTGTTATACGAATGGAAGTATCCCCGAAAGTTTCCCCTCCGCGGATGTTACCACCTCCGAAAGCGAGCGCTATCCGGGGTTTGTGTCTTCCCAGTTCCTCTGCTACTTCCTCACCGGTGATATTGAGCTTTGAAGAGTCCCAGTTAATAAAAAGTACAGGGCTGTGATTATCCAGGCCTGGTGGCTCGTACACAGTTGCCTTGACTCCATCAATACGCGAGACCCGCTTATTGATCGTCTCGAGATAAGAGAGCCAAGTCTTCCATTGTTGTTTATGATCAAAGGTTACCCATGCCTCAATAGCTGCCAAGGCTCCTATCATTTCTTCACGCCCCACTTTGTTATCACGTGCCGGGCCGTGATGGGGAGCGATCCCATGCCAGGCTGATTGCAGGATATCTTTTGGCCCAAGCAGGAGTCCTGAACACTGTGGACCACAGAGTGCTTTCCCCCCGCTATAGGCTACCATTGTAGCGCCATTCTGGAGATGTATGTTGGGCACAGTAAGGTCTTCGGCAGCCGCATCTACTAAAATTGGGATATTCATTGGCTTGGCTACTTTGGCAATAGACTCCAGGGAAAGAGGTTCCGGGTTATCAGAAAGAATATAAATCATTGCGGTCCGGGAATTCAACGCTTGCTGCATTTCCTCAAGCGTTTCCACAGTGATCACTTTTACGTTAACATTGCGTATGGCATGATCGTATTCATTCAGGGAAGTTCTAGGGATTACTACTTCGGTTTTTTCAAAACCGGTGAGATCTGGTATTCGGATGAGTTTCTCAGGGTTTCCGCCAGTTACACATGCTATGGTTGCCGCTTTCAGACAGGAAGCGCATCCTGCCGAAACAACTCCCCACTCAGCCCCGGTTAGTTCTGCTAAACGCTGACCAATTCCCTCAGCCAGTTCATCATACTGTACAAAATTATTTGACGCTGCTTCCATTGCCGCCCGGACTGACTTCCTCTCAAGCGAACCTCCAATAATGGTGTAAGTACCCATGCAATTGATAAGTGGTTCAACCCCGATCGACTGAAAGATTTGCGGACCTGGCTTGAGTGGTCCTCCGGCAAGAGGATTCAAAGAATCAGCAAAAACAGACCTCAGGGGAAACACAGTTCCTGTCAATGGCAAAAGTGTGAGCGCCTTTATAACATTTCTTCGTTTCATGTATTGTGTATTTTAAGTTTATGATTGAAGTCGTTGGTTCTTTTTAAAAAGTAGATAGTTTTTTCTTGTCTCAATAAATATAAAACATTATTTAAGGCAAGCTCTCCTTAGTATGAAGTGACAGTACTTTTGAATCATTAATGCCTACAACAATTTGTCCATTGGATTTATCCTTCACTTTACTGATGTTGCGAACATTTCCTCTTATATCTAATCCACTTTTGAATTGTGGCACATAAGAAAAATGATTCAGGCCGTCGCCCAATAACAACACACCATGATTAGCGGAATATCTGCCGAACTTTATTCTTGTCCAGGTATTGTTGCCGCACAATAACAAATCCTTCTTTCCATCGTGGTTTGCATCAATAGAAGTAATTCCATATACCGGCGAATACTGTGCTTCAAGAGGAAGCTTTTGTAAACTAAAACCTTTGCTTCCCTGGTTTTCGAGGTATATTGTTTCCATGGTCTCCGCCTTTAAAACGGATGCTGTCTTGAGTTGCTCTTCAGAAAATAAATCATGAATGGTGGCGTCAGCATAGTCTTTATATTCAAGGAATTTTTTCTTCAAGGAAGGAAGCTGTAATAAGATATCATCAAGAGAGGCGGCGGGATATGAAACACCATCAATGTAATAACAAACAATTGGTTCAACCGAACCGTTCTCATCAAAGTCCTTGAAGTAAACGCTCATTGGCTCTTTCTCAGAACAACGGAATTGAGTATTTAAGCCACAATTTCCTACGATAATATCTGTATCGCCATCACCGTCCATGTCTTCTGCATAGATCTTATTCCACCATCCGGAGCTGGGAAATTTTATATAATTCGCAGAGGCGTCAGACAACTTTCCATTTTGATTCACGAATACTTTTATCGGCATCCATTCGCCAACGACTACCAGGTCCGACTTTCCATCTTGGTTGATATCCATCCAAACTGCATCTGTCACCATACCGATATGCTGCAGGGCAGGTGCCACATTTGCCGTTGCATCAGAAAAGTTTCCTTTCCCATCATTTAGCAAGATTTTACTTTCTGGTGATGTAGGGTATTTACCTGGCACAACCCGGCCACCAACAAATAAATCCAAATGCCCATCACCGTTAATATCTGCTGCTTTCACGCAGCCCGTGCTAATGGACATTTTAGGAATAGCATTCTCCTTTTTCGTAAAATTTCCGTTGCCATCGTTGATGTATAGTCTGCCTTGCAAGGCAGGATCATTCTCATTAAATTCATACCCGCCAGCACCGACATACAGATCCAAATCTCCATCGCCATCTGCATCAAAAAATTCAGCAGCTATATCTTCACTTACAGAATCTACCATAAATGCTGATTCTGCCTTCTTAGTAAATGTGCCGTTTGAGTTTTGAATAAATATTTCAGATTGCTGTCCTTTTGCTCCGCCGAAAAAAATGTCATCCAATCCATCTTTATTTACATCCGTAACTTCGATGCAAGGTCCCTGCCTTGAAAGATAATTCGGCAACAATGACTGTACTGTAAAGTCACTGAAACTATTCTCCGCATGAACGATTTCTCTCAAAGTATCTGTTGAAAAATATTGCTCGCTTCTATTTGTGGTTGTATCGTAATGCCAGCTATTACGGGCATCAACCAATTTTAACGTCAATAGTTGGTTTGGTTTTACATTTCGCAGGACTTGCGTATTTGCATTGGGCCAAATGATTAATAAGGAATCGATAACCGTGTGTTTTCCAATTCCAAAATTCAATACCGGATCAACAGATGATTGAAAGCCCCGCACAGGAAACTGTTCCTGGTAGAATTGCTGGCTTCCGCAAAATAATTTCACTTTAGAACCTATGCCGCCTGAATTTTTTGAATCGCCGATCAATTTTATTTTCAGGTAATTATTCTTCACCAAGGAGCCGCTATTGTTTTTATAGATAGCAGCCAAACCATTGGTGTTGTTTATTACCAAATCAAGAGTTCCGTCACCATCTAAATCGGCATAGGCTGCTCCCGCGGCCACTGACTTTTGGTCCATGCCCCACTCCTTTGTCCGGTTGCTGAAGGTCTGGTCTGAATTATTTTGAAAAATATAATTAGTCATTTCATTGGTGGGCATTTTGGCAATGTAGTCTTTTACGGGAGCTGTAGGTCCGCCTTGCCTGGATTGTACCACATTATTAACTGTGAACTTTATAAAGTCCATGTCGGTATAATCTTTTACGTAACCGTTACTTACAAAAAGATCTTTGCTGCCATCATTATCGAAATCGCTTAGTAAAGCGCTCCAACTCCAATCAGTGTTGGCAACTCCGGCGAGTTGACCAATGTCGCTGAAAGAACCATCACCATTATTCTTCTGCAACATATTCCGGTTGTACTGATAATAAAAGCCCCTGGAGAAGAGATACTGGAATTTATCAAAATTTTCTGCTCCGCTATGCATCTTTTGCATTTTATTACTTTCGGGCAACATGTCCAAAGTCATTAAGTCCACGAGTCCGTCATTGTTGTAATCGGCGGCATCACAGCCCATTGAATATAAAGGAACCTGGTCCATCTCTTTTGGTGCTTGCTCACTGAAAGTACCGTTTCGATTATTTATAAATAAATAATCAGGTTCATTAAAATCATTAGATACGTAAATATCAGGCCAACCATCATTGTTGATATCTGTAATTGAAAGTCCTAATCCAAACGTAAACACATTTGAGGTAATGCCTGCTTTCTCGCTTACCTCTGTGAAATGCCCATTATCATTACGATATAATTTATTAGCAAAAGCCGGATTGCGTTGATGCCGGAGCTCGGGGTTTTGTTGTGCTGCGGTTGTGTATTTTTGTAAGGAGTGATTGGCGATGAAACAATCGAGATCACCATCATGATCATAATCAAAAAAAGACGCCTGCGTTGAGTAGCCCATATCGGCTAAGCCATACTTGTCTGCTTCTTCTGTGAAGGTGAGATTCCCGTTATTGATGAACAATAAATTCTTTCGTCTTTGAGGATAGCTATCAGCGCTACGGCAAATGTAGATGTCTAATTTATTGTCACCATTGATATCCACAAAAGTGGCGCCGGTACACCATCCTTGTTTTTCTGCGACACCACTTTTTTCAGTAATATTATCAAATTTGAAATTACCTTTATTCAGAAACAATCTATTTTTGACCATGTTTCCCGTGAAAAGAATGTCAGGCAACCCATCGTCATTTATATCACCAACAGCTACTCCACCACCGTTATAGAAGTAGGTATAATTCAAAACATTCATTGCCTCGTCTTCAAAAAGTGTGTTTTGAAAATTTACTCCTGTCCGTCCTTCATCAAGAATTGTAAATAGGTGAGAAGTGTTGTCACGACAACCGACAAACAGGTAGATTAAAACAACGAGGTAAATATTTTTCAAAATATTTGACATGATGCGGGTTTACTTTGATAGGAGTGGCTGAAAATACAGATTCTTTTTTTTCAATTTTTGCGGTTAGGCCAATTTAATCATTTAGCAGAAGTGAAGACGGTTTGTCCGGGATAAGTCCTTCATGTTATTAATTTGAATATGCATAGACAGAGTAAGATGCAACGCAATTCTATTTTCATATACGTTAAGAGTATGCTTCAAAATGATATTTGCATGTTCACAAAAAGGACTCTTAGCTATTTCCTGTTTTTGGCTACTTCTAAAGAGCTTACAGCGCCGGACTTGTTGCCAAATCTTTTCCTGATATACGTTAAGATGGAAGCAACCGCATGGTCATCTAGATGTTCAGCATGTGCAGGCATAATTCCATCCCAGGTTTTCCCATTGACTTTAATTGGCCCCTGCAAGCCATGAAGTATAATTTTGATCAACTGATCCTTATCGCCCATTACAAAATCCGAACCTACTAACGGCGGAAAACGGCCATTATCTCCTTTCCCATCGCGCTGGTGACAAGTGGCACAACTAATATCATACAATATACTTCCTTCCAGGGTACTGCCTTTATGCAGATCGTCTTTCACCGGATCAGGAGTTTTGATATAGGCTTCTGATTTCCTCTCTTCCATCCTGGCTAGTTGCCCTTCTCCGAATTTATCCTTATCTCCCTTATACATGACCCTCCAGATTTTTCCCTTATTTGATTCTGAAATATACAAGGATCCATCGGGGCCTTCCGAAAGTCCCATCGGCCTCGACTTTGCATCACTTGTATTTTCAACAGTATCTATACCTGTGAATCCATCTGCAAACACTTCCCACTTTCCTCCCTGTAAGATGTTGCCTGTGGGAGCCCCGTTCTCAAATGGTATGAAGACAACTATAAAACCGGCCTGCGAGTAAGGAGATCTGTCTGTGGAACCGTGTAAAGCAACAAAGACACCATTTTTATACCTTGCAGGAAATTGATTTCCCTGGTAAAATAATAAATCCATTGGTGCCCAATGACCCGGGAAACCCATTGCGGGAACTGAAAACTTGCTTGCTCTCCCAATAATTTTACCATCACCTCCATAACCCGGCTGCAAAACATTCTTTCCCTGCATTTGATCAAAATAAGCATAAGGCCACCCATAATTATCACCTTCCTTCACTTTCACCAGGGTTTCTGCGGGTAGCACCGCAGCTTGCCAGGGGGTGTAAAGGTCTGGAAACATGGTATGAAAATTATCGATTCCGTTTACGACCGCATATAAAGTGTTATCCAACGGACTCCAGATCATTCCAACAATGCTTCTTAGCCCGGTAGCATACCTTTCCCCATCCTTTTGTGTTTGCTCCGTTTTATCCGCATCAAACCTCCATATCCCAGCATAATGTTCCAGATCCGGATCGGGATCCTGTCCGCGTCCACCCGGTATTCCAATCGGGCCGAATTTCGCAAGATCCTGTCCTGCATCGGTAGGGCCACCAAACGGAACGTACATGTTTCCATTCTTGTCAAAAGCAACAGGCTTCGTTGTATGCCAATTGCGGGCAACATTATGACTCGTGTCAGTAAGCATAACGTCTGTCTTGCCGGTTGGGACTAATTCGCCGGGAGTTAATTTATTTCTTAAGACTTGTGTTACCGTGCTGGTATAAAGATAGCCATCATGTATCGTCATCCCTACTGCTGAACCGCCTACGTCTATATAATCACCAAAGTACACGATGCTATCAGCTTTGCCATCACCATTTAAATCCCGAAGTCCTACACTTCCTCCGCGGCCATTCATAGCATCATTAAACTCTAGTTTTACATAAATGTCTCCGTTTTCATTCACTGCGAGATGCCTCGCTCTGCCGATACTATCAACTACTACCAGCGCATCAAAATTATCGGGAAGAAAAAGGCCTCCATTGTTAGGATCACCCGCAGGCAAAGTAGCTTCATCTTTACTTTTACATTGCCCAAGGCCAACAAATGCCAAAACAACTAAAAGTACCTTGACGGAAAGCCGCCGAATTAAAAAAGCGTTCAACAAATATTGAATTACCCCTTTCATTAAATTTAAGTCGACTTTATTAAAATAATAACTTCCATTCTGATCTTTGAGATTTCATTTTTTATTAATAAGCTTTTTTGTTTCATTGCTTCTCCCAGCATTGTAAACATCACCCCCTAGAGATTAGAATGCTTAATGGCAAGTGCTAAAATTTCAATGTATGAGATGCCTCTGAAATACTAAGGTCTCACATCCCACCAAAGTCTCGTACCAGCATTGTCAGGCCCTCTTAAAAGTGAGGCTGCTGCTTCTACAGCGGCTCCATTTCTATCTCTGTCATAATCCAGGAAAGGAATACGACGAATCATTGAATCGGCTGGCACAGCAGGGTTATCGGAATGTATCAATGGATATCTTTTGGGAAGTCCTGTTGCTCTCATTGATGACCATGCTTCTTCGCCATCCGGGAACAATGCTATCCATTTTTGTTGTTGGATTTGCTCACGTTGCTTTGCAGGGTCTGATGAGAATTTAACAGGAATGTCAGTGAGTGCAGGGGTATTGAAATAACCACTGGGAGCCATTGGGACTGCCATATTGTTGATATAATTATTTATAACTCCAGCATCATTGATGCCCCATGTACGAAGAGACATTTCGATTCCTTTATTGTAGAATTCTTCAGCAGTTCCTCCCATACTCCACCCGTTCAAAGCACCTTCAGCACGAAGAAAATAAGCTTCAGCAGAACGCATGACAGTATTTGGAGTAGTTGACTGACTTTCAGGAAGAAGGTAAACGCTATTCTGGGAATTGTTATCCGGGCCATTTTCATCAGCGGAAATTTCTGCTACATTCATACCATTCCTCACACCGTCGTATTTACCTGTATTTAAAGCAGGTTGCCAAATTTTCGGTAACCGCGGATCATTGTATCCAACCAGTACACTTTCCATAGCAGAACTCATCCTGAATTCATTCCATCCTGATTGCCTGCAATATCCATTGTAATTAACTGTTGAGGAAGGCAGGTATGCGTCATCGCTTAGGTCGGTCATTACTCCATCAGCTACGGCAGCTTCAGCTTCCTGCTGTGCTTTTGCGGGTTCTACACCTGAAATTCGTAATGCCAGGCGCAAACGTAGCGTATTTGCAAATTTCACCCATTCATTATTGTCACCGTTGAAGATTAAATCCTGGGATCCAAAAGAAGGCAGGTTTATGTTCGCTTTCAGGTCAGCAACGGCTTCGCGTATTTCCTTAAATAAATCCATATATATGCTTTCCTGCGAATCATAGAGTACAACGGTTGAATCGGCACCAATTTGTGAATAAGGCACGGGACCATATAGATCGGTAGCACGATGCATTATAAAGGCTTTCCATATCCTGGCAATTGAATACAGGGCTTTATCGTCGGGCTCGCTGTTTGTGGCATTAAGAATTGCAACTAGCGGTGGTAAGGATTTGATATAAGTTGCTATCCATTGCTCCTGCATCCATGACTGCTCAATATTGTAGCGATCTGTTGGATCAAAGGTTGCTGTGATTGCCGTAAACTGGGAATAAACATCACCCACAAAACCCTGAGCATATTGGTACTCGGCAGAATTATCGCCTGCATACATGGCCATGTATTCTGCATTAGTAAATAATCCCTTGATATCACCAGTACTTAAATCCGTGATCCTGGTTGGGTCAGTATTTCTTTCTGAATAATTCTTAGTACAGCCCATGCCTACAAACAAAATGAGTAAACTCAAGCCGGATAGCATTTTGAAACGGGATAATATTCGATCTCTCATTATGTAAATTTTTATATTTAAATATTATTGGTGCACAAACATCTTATAATTAAAAGGAGAGTTTAAGATTCACTCCATAACTGCGGGTAGAAGGAAGCTGGGCATATTCTAAACCACCTCCATCTAATCCCCGGGTTATTTCAGGATCGACCGGGGCTGACCGTTGAAAGAAGAAAAGATTCCTTCCTACAGCGGATAGTTTTGCTTCCTTTATAAAATTGGTTTTCCCCAACACTGACTTAGGAATTCGGAACCCGAGGGTTAATTCTCTGAGCCGTGTATTCGTGGATGAGTAAGAATAAAATCCCGCTGCAGGATACCTGCCTCCTATTAAGCCGAAATACCCCTGAGCTGAAATGCTGGTAGTATTTTTCACGCCGTCACGGGTATAAGCGTCAAGGATGATTCCATCCTCACGACCGCGCAGCGATCCTTTGGAATCTCCATATTGATCAAGTAACGCTTGTGTACCGGAGATCACTGTGCCTCCCTGGCGATGGTCAATCAAAAAACTCAATGAGAGATTTTTGAATGAAATGGTATTATTTACACCTAACATATAGTCCGGATTGTAATTACCGAGATATTCATCCAGGCCATCAGTTAATACCGGGGAGCCATCATCTTCCACTAAATGTCTGCCTTTTGAATCTGTTGCCCAACCTTTGGCGTACATCTCCCCATATTTACCGCCAACAGATGCTTTTATCAAATAAACATTATCACCATCATCCAGCACGACAGAACTGAAACAATCAGTTCTGT
>JBKJRY010000106.1:0-19668 GCA_046593045.1 Chitinophagaceae bacterium
TCTCCTCGAAAAATGTTCAACTGGTAAAAATATTAATTAACTCAAACAGCTTCTTAATTGTTTTATTCCAAACAATGTTTAATTGTTATTCACTGCTTTTGAGTTTGTTGTCATTAATTTCTAGGACAAAAATGCGACATAGTTATAAGTTGGGATACCGTGAAAACCCCCTTTTTTTCATGTTTTTCCCCCGTTTTTTTCTTGGTCTAGTTAAACATTTTGCGAAATGTATACGATAAGTTTCACTAATCCTTTTTACAAGACCAAATCGTTGTTAGTAACAAGTGACTAAAACAAAACGGGTTAAACTTCCCAGTTGACGTATTCAAACAATTAAATTATTGAATGAATTTTATAATTTCTATACCCGCAAAATGCGACAAAGCTTCACACCTGGTTAATCAGGATATTGCTTCCGTATAAAATCAATATCAACAGGTGAAAGATGCTTGTTCTCAGGCGTACCAAACCCATCTGTTGTAAACTCTGGTGGAAAAAAATACATCATAATACTGTCATTATCCACAGCTGTGAACTGCGTAATATTTTTACTGTATTTATCAAAAATGTTACTATCAACCTCAGCTTTGCTCCAATTGTTCGGCAGACCTTTAAAATATTTGTATACGACAGGTTTATTCCAGTTAACACCTTTAGCGGGATTTTGATGTTCATGTATACATCCCAAAGCATGACCAAACTCATGCACTACCACACGCTCCCACTCATCATCCTCGGTATTATTTCGAAGCCAACCAAAATTCATGGTTGGCTCATTTGCGGGAACAATATTGCAGTCAGTTCCCACAGTACTCCACGACCCGCTATCAGCAATAAATGAAATTCTTATCATTGCTTTTTTTCCATTCACAAACTTCAGTTTTATATTGGCGTTGGCTTTTTTTTTCCTAGTCCAGTAGCGGGCATATTTTTTTGTTTTGCCTTTTTGTAAAACACTGCCATCGAAAAATGCAACAGTTATTGTTTGTCCCTTTTGCCACTTATTCCCCGTTAGTATTGCCATTCTAGATAGCACAACATGTTCTTCTGTAACGAATTGCTGGTGGGGGTTAGTTATGAAACTTCTCATAACGCTTTGTTCAACCGTTCCGCTTTTAGCAGGATTGTTTTCAGGGTTGGCTTTTATCGCTTCAAACATCTGGCGATGCAAGTTTAATGTTGAAATAGGGCGGTCAACACATACGCGTAGGTCTTTTTTTTGAGAGGATGAAGCTGCCTTTTTTTTTGCAGCATTTTTCTTTGGAGGAGTTTTTTTCATTTTGATAAAATTTTATTTAAGCCTACGCTTTGTAGGGATTTTCGGCTGTTTCCATTTGCACGTATTTTTATGGACGCAAATGGCATAACTATTAAAAATTCCTGTTGACAGTGTCAACAGGAATTTAAATTCTCCTATGCCTTACAAAAGGCTATGTGATCCCATATTGTCGAACCGGCAATACGACCATACCCTCCTGTTAATCTAAAAGTTGCTTCGAGCCAAACAATGTATGCACAAGGCTGTAAGGCACTAACGTCAAACTGGGGACTTGTACTCCCGGCAGCTTCATCGCCTGCCACAGGATTAATTGCAAAAGGAGCAGGTAATGGTGCATTCCCTTCAAAGTATATCTTCATATTGTCAATAACAGGATGCACTACAGAATAATTAGCTGTTACCTGGGTTGTAATTTTATTACATCCGCTTCCTGACAGTGTAGTCTCTACCAATTCAAGCATGACAACCGCATAACGACTTACATCTCCGCCAGCCCATGCAGGATGTAACCGTTGGAGGTAAGAAGTATTGCAAACTGCAATCCTTGTAAGCACATTTGAATAGGCAACCGGTATTGTCCCGACTTCTCTAACCTGGCAGGTTATCTCATAATGATGAATGGACGCTTTTTGAGACGCAGAGAATGGATTTCCTGCTACATAAACTGTTGGGTTTATCAGGTCAAAATTTTCTTTTATAAGTTTCTCAGTCATCAAGGCTCCCATTGTAATTCCGGGGGAAAATTGCCCTGTAACTCCAAACAAATCATTTTCTCTCGGCACTTTAATCCATCCTTGCGGATCAATAGCTACATTATGTGTTGCTGCAGGATTGTTAACCCAATAATCCTCGCTTACGGAGTTGAAAGGGAAGAATGAAATAATGCGATTCCAGGTACCTATTGTAAATGGAGCCATGAAATTTGCATCCGCAATTACAGAAACGCTTGTATCGAGGTTTTTTACAATAAAGCGGTATTCAAGAGCGGTACTTGAAAATGGTGCAGGAACTGCTCCGATTAAAGGGATTGTTCCCGTAAATGCATTGCGTTGCGCATCATTTGTAAAGCCGACAGCATCAAAATCAGATGTTATCCAGTATTGCCCTACCTTCTGAAATAACACAGGTGCGTAAGATCCGTCACCTCCATCAGTTTTTACACATAGCTCTACACAAAAACAATTCGAAGCATTTTCGCGGTCGGGCTGATGTCCGCGGTTTCTTGGCTCCTGCATTATAACAGTGCCTGTTCCGCTTTCGACAGAAAAATATAAGTCAGGTCCCGCCGGCCATTCAACATTTAGCCATGGGAAAATTGTTTTGCTAAAATCAGTTTCAGTATAATAAATTTTGAAATTTCCTGTGACATCAGTATTTCCTAAACCCAGATAATCGTCCTGTATAAGATCAACATCAAATGCTTTTACCCTCAATCCCTTTATAGGAGTTTTTTTCTCACAATCTACTACACGGCCACATATTACATACACTCCGAATAATCTCAGCAACCAACACCAAAACTTATAAGTGATTGCGTATTCCCAATAAGCAACATTTACGCTCTTGTTATTTTCATCACCACTTTCTTTCCACATCGGTTGCAGCGTAGTGATATGAAATTGAAAAGGACCCCTGGGTTTTGGCGGCCGTTTTACATTTAAATTAAGTGGCACGGTGCCGCATTCAAAATCTATTTCAAAGGCTTCCCCATTGTAATTTCGTACATTGGAAAAATCAACAGTAAAATTCCCTGATTCATCTGTTTCAGTTTCAACTAATAATCGTTTTGAAAGAGATTTTAACTCATCATCCTTCCGCTGATGAAAAGTTTCTTTTTCGCGTGCAACAGCAAGGGCAGTAATATCTGCCTGCTTATCAATTGCATAAATTTTTACTTTGGCTCTGTAGAGATAATCATAACAATCTCCACAATAGAAACCACGTAGGTTCCCTTTAAAAATGTAACTCATTTTCTTTGGTTTTAAATTCATGCCTACTCTAATTCCGTTTTCGGCTACCCGGGGCAGATATAGTACGGCCAAACATGATCGTTTATGATCCAAGGAAATTCACAGGGAAATTAAATTTTTAAAAAGAAGCTTATTACTAACAGTCACCTGTATGCGATACAAATACAATTAAAAACGTACATGCGAGGTAACATTTTCCCAGGTAAATTAATATTACAACCAGCAACTTTTTACAGGCGTTTTAAATATATCAGACATTACATAATATAAGCGCCATTTTCAGATTAAAAATTAAAGACATTTGCCAGAGCGATGTAATTTTTGGTAGAAGTTTTTTCGTAATTACTTAATTTTTAGAAGTTGCCATACAATATGGCTACAATCGTAACAGCCATTAATAACACAAATTTCTAAAAAATTCCGGAATAGTACAAGCGTTAAAAGCCCGTTTTAGACTGGTGCTTTCACTATATATATAAGAAAGAGACACCCTATTTAGTATTCGGTAATTTCTCTTTAGCAGAAGGATAATTGATATCCTGTATTAATCATCAAATTATTTTGGGTAACTTTTCTTTTACAAAGTTATTCTTTTACGTACACGGTTTTAATATTTACAAATTCCATCATGCCCTCTTTCGAAAGCTCACGTCCGTAACCGGAATATTTAGTTCCCCCGAATGGCAGACGGGGATCAGATTTTACCAGGTCATTTATGAACAGAGAACCGTCTGCTATTCTCCCAACCTGCTTTCTTGCCCTGGCAATGTTGCGTGTAAATAATGTAGTGCCTAACCCAAATTTAGTTTTTCCGGCAAGTTCAAAGGCTTCGTCTTCATCCTTTACTTTTACGATAGGAGCAACGGGCCCAAATGTTTCTTCTTCAAATACCGGCATATCAAGTTTGATATCTACCATTACAGTAGGTTCAAAATAAGCGCCTTTGTATTTTCCGCCCGTCAGAATTTTTGCTCCCAGCTTTACCGATTCCTGTACCTGTTTATTTAAACTATCAGCAAAATCGTTTCGTGCAAGTGTACCTATTTGAGTATCTTCTTCAAGGGGCTCCCCCGATTTTAATATATTCACACCCACCACAAATTTAGAAACAAATTCATCATACACTTTATCTGTTACAATAAATCGTTTGGCTGCGATACAGCTCTGGCCTGCGTTCTGCATTCGTGACTGAATCCCGGTTTTTACGGCTTTATCAATATCTGCATCGTCTAAAACAATAAACGCATTGTTGCCTCCCAGTTCTAATACTGATTTCTTAATATATTTTCCTGCAAGTGCCGCAACTGAGCTTCCCGCTTTTTCGCTGCCAGTAAGTGTAATAGCTTTTACTATGTCGCTCGCTATTATATCCTCAACCTGATCATGTTGTATAAAAAGATTTTGAAAAGATCCCTCAGGAAATCCCGCCTCCCTAAATATATCTTCAATATGCTGCGCCGAACCAAACACATTGGACGCATGTTTCAATAACGCTACGTTGCCCGCCATGAGAGTGGGAGATGCGAAACGAAATACCTGCCAGAACGGAAAATTCCATGGCATGACTGCAAGGATGCATCCTAAGGGATCGTAACTGATAAAACTTTCTGAGGCATCAGTTTTTATAATTTCATCAGCTAAAAAGTCTTCCGCATTTTCTGCATAGAATTCACAAACCCATGCGCATTTTTGTACTTCACCACGTGCTTCAGATATTGGCTTTCCCATTTCCAGCGAAATGGTTCTTGCATATTTGTCTGTATTTTTTTTAAGCAATTCAGCGGCATTCATCATCATTTTTGATCTTTTACCCACAGAAATTTCTTTCCCATTTTTAAAAGCAGTATCTGCTTTTTTCAGTATGGTATCAACATCTTCTTTTGAATGTGCCGTAAAAGTTTGTAGTTCTTTCCCGTTGTAAGGATTAATGCTTTTGAATTCCATGTTATATCATTTAGGTTTTCGTAATGGGCAAATAATTTTTTATTCTTTGTTTGCCAATAATTGCAATTTTCAATATTAATAATCCTATTTGCCTAGTGGTACGGAAGTTAATCTAATAATCATAAAAAACCCCGTTTTTTCAAACAGGGTTTACAAACTAAATATTCAATTTCTGAACTAGTAATTAATCTTCCACTTTCACTTTTCCTTTCTGCTTTGCCATCACTTCTTCAGCAATATTACTAGGCGCCGGAGCGTAATGGCTAAACTCCATTGTAGAAGTAGCACGTCCACTCGATAAAGAACGCAATTGGGTCACATAACCAAACATCTCACTTAAAGGTACTTTTGCCTTTATTACCTGTACACCATGCTTGCTATCCATACCCTCAAGCATACCGCGACGGCGATTAAGATCACCTGTAACATCACCCATGTATTGGTCAGGAGTCAACACTTCGATCTTCATTATTGGTTCCAGTAATACGGGCTTTGCCTTCCTTCCTGATTCACGATATCCTTGCTTGGCACACAATTCAAAACTCATGGCATCAGAGTCAACCTGGTGGAATGAACCATCAAATACCCTTACTTTCATGCTTTCCATAGGGTAACCTGCAAGTACACCGGTAGTCATTGCCGTTTCAAAACCTTTTTGAATGGCTGGCACGAATTCTTTTGGAATTGATCCTCCAAACAAACCATTTATAAACTGGAAATTTCCTTTTCCTTCTTTCAGGAACTCTTCGTCTGCAGGTCCTATTTCATAAACAATATCAGCAAATTTACCGCGGCCACCAGTTTGTTTCTTTAATACTTCCCTGTGCTCAATAGTCTGCTGAAATGCTTCTTTATAAGCAACCTGTGGCGCACCCTGGTTTATCTCCACTTTAAATTCTCTTCTCATCCTGTCCACGATAATTTCAAGATGCAATTCACCCATTCCGCTCAAAATAGTCTGGCCGGTTTCTTCATCTGTCTTTACTTTTAAAGTAGGATCTTCTTCTACAAGCTTGGCGATTGCCATACCCATTTTATCAACATCAGCCTGTGTTTTAGGCTCAACTGCCACAGAAATCACCGGCTCAGGGAAGGTCATTGCTTCGAGAACTATCGGGTGATCTTCATTACAAAGCGTATCGCCCGTCTTAATATCTTTAAATCCAACCGCTGCACCAATATCACCCGCTTCAATGTAATCAATCGGATTCTGTTTGTTAGCATGCATTTGCATGATCCTTGAAATTCTTTCATTTTTTCCAGTACGTGTATTCAATACGTACGAGCCGGAGTCAAGGCGGCCAGAATAAGCCCGGAAAAATGCGAGACGGCCAACAAACGGATCCGTCATAATCTTAAAAGCCAGGGCAGAAAATGGTGCTTTTGGATCTGGCTTACGCTCAATCTCCTCACCTGTATCAGGATTAATGCCTTTAACTGCTTCCAGATCCATTGGACCGGGCAGGTATCTTACGATAGCATCCAATGCCGTTTGAACACCTTTATTTTTAAATGATGATCCGCACATCATTGGAATAATAGAAATATCAATAGTCGCTTTACGTATAGCCTCATGAATCTCGTCTTCTGTGATGGTATTGGGATCATCAAAGAATTTCTCTAATAATTTTTCATCATAGTCTGCCACTGCTTCAATCAGGTGCTGCCTCCATTCATTTACTTCTTCCACCATATCTTCCGGAATAGGGACAACCTTGTAAGTCATTCCCTGTGTGGTATCATCCCAAATAATTCCCTGCATAGTTATCAGATCTACAACTCCTTTAAAGCCATCTTCAGCTCCTATAGGCAATTGTAAAGGCACAGCTTTAGCGCCCAGCATTTCTTTTACCTGTTTTACAACATTGAGAAAATCGGCACCTGCCCGGTCCATTTTATTTACGAATCCTATACGGGGAACTTTATAACGATTAGCCTGGCGCCATACAGTTTCACTCTGAGGTTCAACACCACTTACCGCACAAAATAAAGCAAGCAAACCATCAAGCACACGCAAAGAACGCTCTACTTCCACAGTGAAGTCAACGTGGCCTGGCGTGTCAATAATGTTGAACTTATATTGCTTTGTATCAGGAATTTTTGCACCTTGAACAGTTGGAAAATTCCAGAAACAGGTAGTGGCGGCGGAAGTGATCGTAATACCTCTTTCCTGCTCCTGTGCCATCCAGTCCATTGTGGCCGCACCGTCATGCACTTCACCTATTTTATGATTAACACCTGTATAATACAGAATACGCTCTGTAGTAGTGGTTTTGCCTGCATCAATGTGAGCTGCAATACCAAAGTTTCTTTGATACCTTAAGTCGGCCATTGCCTTGTTTTTATTTTGTTGTTATGAATTCTTTTTAAACACTTTTTGGAGGCGCAAAGTTACAAATATTAAGCTTAGCATTGATATGGTAAACGATATATTTAACAATGGTTTTTCCACAAAAAAACCTTTCTGAATCAGAAAGGCCTTGCATTTAGTTTTTGTATTTTTTAGATCCTGAAATGCGCAAATGCTTTGTTAGCATCTGCCATGCGGTGCGTATCCTCTTTCTTTTTAAATGCTGCACCTTCGCCTTTGCTTGCTGCAACAATTTCATTCGCTAGTTTTTCAGACATGCTACGGCCATTTCTATCACGACTATATTTTATTAGCCACTTTATACTTAAAGAAGTCTTTCTGTCAGCTCTTACTTCGGCAGGTATTTGAAAAGTGGCGCCACCAATTCTACGACTCTTAACTTCCACCCCTGGCGTTACATTTGCAAGTGCTTTTTTCCAAACCTCATAGCCATCTTCACCGGAAATTTTAGATACTTTTTCAAGCGCATCATAAAATATATTGTATGCTCCGCTCTTTTTCCCTTCCCACATTAAATTGTTTACAAAACGGGTAACCAGTTTATCCTGAAATTTGGGATCAGGTGCAAGAGGTAATTTTTTTGCTTGTGCTTTACGCATTTATTTATTTATTTATTCTTAATTGAATAGCTTTTAGGGCAATTAGAGATTTCGCATTTACTTTTTCGCTTTTTCTCTTTTAGTTCCATATTTGGACCTGCTTTGCTTGCGATCCTTCACTCCGGCAGTATCCAAGCTTCCACGAACGATGTGATACCGTACACCAGGAAGATCTTTAACCCTTCCACCACGTATAAGCACAATTGAGTGCTCCTGTAAATTATGTCCTTCGCCGGGTATATACGCGATAACCTCAATTTTATTAGTAAGCCTCACCTTCGCTACTTTACGTAGTGCCGAATTGGGCTTTTTGGGAGTAGTAGTATACACTCTTGTGCATACACCGCGCCGCTGCGGGCAACTATCAAGTGCTCTTGACTTGCTTTTTGCTTTTATAATTGTTCTTCCTTTTCTTACTAATTGTTGAATTGTAGGCATTGCTTTTACCCTAATTTTTTTGGACGGCAAAGGTAAGGGTAGCTATGTGAAATTCCAAAATTATTTAAACCTAAATAAGTTTTACTAAAAAGAATCCCTGGCATGATACTAATTCTTACCAGGTGGGACGGGGAACTAACTTAAACTTTTACCAACCACTCATACTTATCTTCATCCCTTCCCTCCTTTATGGCACTCATTTTTTCTTTTACCTCGGGGCTTATCTTCCATTTTTCCACATCAAAATGCATTACAAAGTCCCTGTATTTAAGTTCTTTGATCATGGAGATAGTGGCGGCAGTACCTGTTCCAAATACTTCAATCAGATCACCTGCATTATAGGCGGCAACTACTTCATCAATACTCAATTTTCTTTCTTCAACTACGAATCCCATATCCCGTAAGAGTTGTATCACACAATTTCTTGTTACACCAGCTAAAATGGTTCCTGAGTTTAAATCAGGGGTTATCGCTTTATTCCCAATAATGAAAAAAATATTCATAACGCCACACTCCTGTACATATTTGTGCTCGTGGGCATCAGTCCATAATACCTGGTCATATCCCTTTCTTTTAGCCTCAGCGGTTGGATGCATCGCCGCACCGTAATTGCCGGCATTTTTTGCAAATCCCACACCTCCCTCAACGGCTCTTACATAATTTTCTTCCACATAAATTCTCATGGGCGCACTATAATAAGGACCTGTAGGGCTTAATATAATCATGAATTTATATTTACTGCTCGGCTTTACCCCTATCATCTCATCAGTACTGAACATAAAAGGCCTTATATACAATGAATGATTTGGCTTATTTGGAATCCAGTTTTCATCAAGCTTAACCAATTGTTTCATTCCTTCAATAAATATTTCCGCGGGAACCACGGGCATCTCCATTCTTTCCGCCGATAAATTGAACCGCTTAAAATTGTCATAAGGCCTGAAAATCTGTGCTACGCCATCCCGGTTTTTAAAGGCTTTTATTCCTTCAAATATTGCTTGTCCGTAATGTAACGCAGCTAAAGAAGGTGAAAGTAAAAGAGGTTGGTAAGGTTTTAATTCCACTGTTTTCCATTCTCCATCCTCGTAATCAACTTCCAGCATATGGTCAGTAAAATATTTTCCGAAAGGAATATTATCCAGTGACATTGAATTCAATTTACTTCTCTCTGCTCGGGTAATATTAAAGTCTCCGGCTGCTATCATATCATTAAATTTGTAGCAAAGAAACGAAAAAAAGGAAGTAAATAGAAAATATGAATCTCAATAACATTCAATTACCGGCATCAATATACCAATCAATATTTAGTAATAAATTGGTGGATTTACGGGATCGCTCCGCACATATAAATAGCAAATCAAAACTTAAAATTGATTATTTGGGAGGAAATGAAAAGAATATCGTCTTTGTTACAAATAACGATCAGCATAAATTTTTGGATGATAATCAATTGAAATTTTTATCCAACCTGATTTCTGCGTGTAATATTACAATGGCAGATATAGCTGTAGTAAATATGAATAATAATGAAGAGGTAAACTACGCCAAATTATTTGGATGTTTATCGTGCCGAAAAGTTCTATGCTTTGGAGTCTCAAGCGGCGAGATAGACCTTCCGTTCACCATTCCTTTTTATCAGGTACAAACATTCGAGGAAGTACAATATATTTTTTGTCCTGCCCTTGATCAACTTCAGGATAACCCTGAAGAAAAAAAACTGTTATGGGAAAGTCTTCAAAAAATTTTTAAGATCGCAGGAAAAAAATGAGCACACTAATTTTCGCTACTAATAATAAAAATAAAGTGAATGAGGTCAAAAGCCTTCTTTATGAAAAATTTACCATTAAATCGCTTTCCGAGGCTGGAATAGACATTGATATTCCGGAACCTTATGAAACATTGGAGAAAAATGCTATTGAAAAAGCTGAAGTGATATTTAAGCTAACGGGAACTAATTGTTTCGCCGAAGATAGCGGCCTGATGGTGGACAGTCTTAATGGAGAACCTGGTGTTAAAAGTGCTCGATATGCAGGAGATAACAGCTCATTTGATGATAATATCAATAAATTGCTTACCAAACTAAATAATAAAAATAATCGCTCGGCAATTTTTAAAACAGTAATCTGTTTAATATCGAATGGCAACCAGTTTCTTTTTGAAGGTAAATGCAAAGGCACTATTATTGCAGAAAGGCGTGGAAACATGGGATTTGGATATGATTCCATTTTCATCGCTGATGGGGCTGAAAAAACCTTTGGGGAAATGTCATTGGAAGAAAAAAACACCTTTAGTCATAGAAAAAAAGCCGTAGAAAAATTTATAAAGCATTTAAGACGAATAGAATATTGAACTCCAGACTATGATTAAACCCATTATAATTATTTGAATACTGCAAGCAACCATACACTTTCAGAAACCGACTTAATACAAGGATGTATTAATGGGGATCGGCAAATGCAGGAAGTGCTTTACCAGAAATACTCTTCTAAAATGTACGGCGTATGCCTGCGGTATTCAGGAAATGTAGAAGACTCCAACGACCTGTTGCAGGAAGGTTTTATTAAAGTTTTTAAGAATCTTGGAAAGTTTAGAGGAGAAGGTTCATTTGAAGGCTGGATCAGGCGCATATTTGTGAATACTGCTATTGAACATTTCAGAAAAAAGATTAAGCTCTATAATGTATCTGAAGTCCAGGAAAACACAATTGAAGATACTGATTTAAATATTCTTGATACCCTTGCGGAAAAAGATATAATTGCATTAGTAAATGAATTATCACCCGGATATAAAACTGTTTTCAACATGCACGTAATTGAAGGTTATTCCCATAAAGAAATCGCGGACGCCCTGGGAATTACAGAAGGTACAAGCAAATCTCAACTGGCAAGAGCAAAAGGCGTATTAAAAAAATCATTGGAAAAAAAGCTCAACAAAACGAGTAAGGACACATTAAATTCATAATGTAATCATGCAGAATTTTAAAGATAAATTATACAATTATGAATCAACTCCGCCAAAGAGTATTTGGAATAATATAGTTGCAGACCTCAATGCAGATGAACATAAGGTTGTTCAAATTAAAGGTTTCCGCAAAAGATCAAAGTTCATATTTTATGCTTTAACCGCTGCAGCATCATTAATAATTATATTTCTTAGTTCACTTTTTTTTAACAGGAAAAATAATGACCAGGAAGTCGCTTCTTTTAATGACAAGGAAGTCGCTTCTTTTACTGAAAGGAATCCTGATAGCGTGATGAAAGAAATGCTCAATGATTCCCTTAATAACAAAACTTTAGCATACATTATAAAGTCTTCAAAAGGTAAACTACCTCTGTCAGAGAGCTATGATTCTCCGATTCAGGCAAAAAAATACATTACTATCGCAGGACCCGCAGGGCAGCCCGTAAAAATATCTTCTAAAGTGGCAACCCTTATAGTTTCTGCAGATAATGATTATCCCCCTAAGCCCGTTTGGAATAAAAAAATTAATAAATGGAAAGAAATAATGTTAAGCAGTACCATATCTCCTACGGCCACTAATCTTCTTGACATAGTGCAACTCTCTTCCATGCCAGGTGATAATTGATCTTATTTATTGATCTTATTTATCCTTGGGGCTATAACAGCGTTGATTCGTAAAATTAAATGTGTATCTTCGCAACTAATTTTTTTATAAACAACAATACAATGGACAACAAAACAACAGGAACCGTAAAATTTTTCAACAGCGAAAAAGGCTTCGGTTTTATCAAACACGATGATTCCTCTAAGGAAACATTTGTACATGCAAGCGGCTTAATTGACGAAATTAAAGAGAATGATAAGGTGGAATTTGACTTGCAAAATGGACAAAAAGGCATGAATGCCGTTAATGTGAAATTAATCGGCTAAAATCGATATTTCCAACAAACTCAAGGGTGACCAATTGGTCACCTTTTTTTATTATTTGATTTCCATAAGAATGGAACCAACATTGCCACATTTCGCTGGTAAGCTTTGTAGGATTCCCCAAACTCCAAAACAAGTTTTTTCTCTTCAAATCTTATCCCAATAATAACATACAAACTCAATACAAAGGCCACTATGAAATTGCTTACGAGGGGAAAAATAAAAAACATACCCCAGGTAAATAATAATGTCCCCAGATACAATGGATGCCTCATGTATTTATGGATACCATCTATTCTCAATTGAGCAAGAGGTTTAGCAACAAAGAGCGACTGTATACCACTAAGCAATCTAAAATATTTATAGATGGATACTGACATCAAAAATAGACCCGGTAATATCAATGTTATTAAAGCCAGGTATTTCATAAATTCAGAATGAAGAAGCTGTGGACTTTGAAATGAAAGTTGATAACAGAAAAGTAAGGCCAGGGTAATACCCGCTAATATCGTATATATCAACCTGTAATATCGAAAAAATTTACCGGATATTTTTTTAAAAAACAATTTACACCCCGTTGAAGCTAACAAGCTATGGATAACACAATAAGCAATCCAGGAGATTGCAAGTATTGAATGCTGGGCTGCCAAAATATTTTAAATAAAATTAGACCTCCTTCTAAAAAAATGAATTTAAAAGAAAGAGAAGTTAAATGTTTTAAAACGGTAAGTATTCTTATAAGCCAACTCTATATTTGCAAATTAAATTATATACTTTGATAATGAAAAATTTTATACTTCTATTCGCATTAGCGCTCGCCATAAGTGCTATTACATTTGGACAAAACAGTGGCACTATAAACCTGGAAAAAGGTCAGAAATATTATGTTGAAAACAAAATCAATAATGTCAGTTCCTTTGAAATGATGGGCCAACCAATGGAGACAAACGCCGATATCACTTCTACATTTAATATTGAAGTCAAAGATAACCATGATAATAACATAAATCTGACCAATACAATCACAAGTGTAAAAATGAATGTAACTGCAATGGGGCAGGATTTAAATTTTGATTCTGAAAAACAGGAAGATATGAATGGAGAGATAGGCAGTAATTTTAAAGATTATATTAATAAACCCAAAGATGTGGTAATGGATAAGTCAGGAAATGTTATCATTAAAAATATCCAGGATGCTACTACGAATAATGCAGGTAATAGTTCTGAAAATCCGGCTGCGATGATGATGCAACAAATGGGTGGCGATCCTGAAGAGCAGGGATATGGCGCAAAAATGACCTTTCATGCGATTCCAAAGAATGCGAAGACCGGTAGTAGTTGGACAGATTCTTCATCTGACAAGGGCACCACAAGAGTCACTAACTATATCCTCAAAGAAATTAGTGGTGATGTAGGTAAATTATCATTAACCGGAACAATCATCAGCGAAGTAAAAACCGAAATGCAAGGGACCGAAATATTGACTAAAACAACAGGCAAGCTCACCGGTGAAGAAATTCTTGATTTGAAAACAGGCTTGATAAAGCAAAACACTTCAACCACCGATGCAACAGGAACAGTAACTGTTATGGGGCAGGAAATTCCTACATCATCCAAAATAATTTCAGTTACAACAGTAAAAAGTTTATAAAAATAAAACATTTTTAAGTCCCTTCTAAAGTTATAGAGGGGGCTTTTTATTTTATATGAGCTGTATAAGTATCGGGGTAGATAGCATAATGACTATATAATATCACTCTTTGCAGCTGTCAATATTTTATTGTTATTTTTTTCCTGTAAATACAGCACTACTCTTAGATTTTTAGAATCAATTCCGGAAGGAATATCTATTTCGGCGGAGTTTATTCCTTCATCAATTTTATTCATGTTTTTAAAGTTTCTAACTACATTAGTCCCATTTAATGTAACACCAGTATTCTCTCCAGACCTTATAGAAGTAACGGTATTCTTCTCTACCAATGCAATGTTCAAAAGATAATTTGCCAGATTGCCTCTAACAGTATAACTAATCATAACCTTCCTATCTTGGGCATTTATATGCTCGATTGAAATTTCTGATTTTGCATCCCGGGCCAATGCTTCTTTCAAGGTTTTTTCAATTCTTTTCACATCACTTCCTACCATTTCACTCTCGCCATTTACAACAAGCTGCGGTGTATAAACTGACGATTTTAATGCTGATGCGTATTTGTATTGCCGTTGAGTATTTTCTGGAGAACTGTATGGATCTTTCCAGCCAAGCTTGTTCCAATAATCTACATGAAATGAAAGTGTTATTATATTTTCTTTATGACTATAGTCTTCCAGCAACATGTCTGCTGATGGACAACTTGAGCATCCTTGTGATGTAAACAGTTCTAAAACCGCCACGGATGTTACACTTGCTTGTTGTGTTTTAGCAGGGGTGCTATTCACCGGCTCTTTTTCCCGTACCCCTGAAGAAGAAGTGCAAAACCACAATGTAAAAAGCGGTACTAATAAAAAAAGTGTATACAATAGCTTTTTCATAAAAATTTTATTTATTAAATGTACGTACGCTGCTTTCAAAAAGATTCAGGCAGTTAACATTTTAACCATCTGAAAGTCGATCGTGAAATGTGAGCAGCTACATGCAGACCTAAGATTATAACAATCTACATTAGCTTAACATTGCTACTTTTGCGATGTGAAAAAATTCTTAGCTTATGTCAATTATTTCATCTTTTGGGTTTTCTATTTTATAGTTGCCAAAGGTTTGTTTTTGGTCTATCACCATTCTATTACAAGCGAATTAACTGTTGGTGAAATATTCAAAGTATTTCTTTATGGCCTTAGGATGGATATTGCCTTCACTGCTTATATCTGCATTTTCCCTTTCTTTCTTTTTTTCATCAGCTCCATTTTTAAATCTTTTCACCCTCGTAGGATCATTCAAATTTATACTGTTGTCGTGGTAATATTGCTTTCATTTTTAACAGTTGCAGATCTCGAATTATACAGCGCGTGGGGGTACCGGATGGATGCTACTCCCCTCCAGTATCTAACTTCTCCGAAAGAGATGGGAACTTCAGTTTCATCTTCGCCGCTTCTTTTGCTATTATTGATATTTATCGTCCTTGCCGTTTTATTTATTTGGCTATATAAAAGAAATAACCCACGGTTTTATTTTCACAAAAACAAAAACGGAATCAGCATTCCCGAGGTTTTGTTTTCGCTTTTTCTTTTCGTGTTCTTGTTTATACCTATCAGGGGCGGAATCCAAAAGATTCCCATTAATCAAAGCGATGTTTATTTTTCACAAAAAATATTTGCTGATCATGCCGCTATAAATTTGCCCTGGAATCTTACGCATTCTATTCTAAATAAAAACAGTGATCAAAATCCTTTTAAATATTTTTCAGACGCGAAAGCCAAACAATTGGTTGATAGTTTATATAATACGGGGCAGGTTAAAATACCTTCAATTCTATCAACCAAAAAGCCAAATATCATTTTCATTATCCTGGAGAGCTATACAGCCAAACTGGTAGGTTGCCTGGGCGGTGAAAAAGGGGTCACTCCTAATATTGACAAAATCGCGTCGGAGGGATTACTATTTACCAATATTTACGCAGCAGGCGACAGGAGTGAAAAAGGGCAGGTGGCGATTTTAAGCGGTTATCCAAACCAGGCTATAACTTCAATAATTAAGACACCTAAAAAAACACAGCACTTACCTGTTCTTAATAAATCACTTGCGAAAGAAGGGTATCATTCCAGCTATACCTACGGCGGAGAACTCGAATTTGCAAATATAAAATCCTACCTGTTGAATGCCGGGTTCCAGGAGTTGGTAAGTAAATATTCATTCGATGGATCAGATAGAACCACTTCATGGGGAGTACATGATCACATAGTTTTAAACAGGTTTCATAAGGATTTAAAAATTGAACAACAGCCATTCTTTGCAACCCTTTTTACATTGAGCAGCCATGAGCCATATGATGTACCAACGATTCAGCATTTTAAAAAAAATGATGAAACATCACTTTTCAGAAATGCTGTTTATTATACAGACAGTTGCGTTGGTAATTTTATTGAAAAAATAAAACAGGAACCATGGTGGCAAAACACCCTGGTTGTGCTGGTTGCCGACCATGGCCATCACCTGCCCGGAAATGATCCTAATGACAGGCCGTCTATGTTTCATATTCCATTGATTTTTACCGGAGGTGCGTTACAATTAAAAGGTGTGATAAAAAACATAGGTTCACAAACAGATATTGTCACTACGGTTCTGCACCAGTTAGACTTACCAGCCAATAATTTTAAGTGGGGGAAAGATCTGCTCGATTCTTCAGCACAGCAATTTGCTTTTTATAATTTTAATAATGGATTTGGTTTTGTTACTCCCATCGGTGCAATAACGATGGATAACGTTTCAAAAAAAGTAATTTATGACGAACCTGATACAGATTCATCATCACTTCGTTTTGGGAAAGCATACATGCAGTTTTCTTACCAGGATTTTTTGGACAGGTAAACATGTGTAATAATCCGAAATAAATATAGTTGAATACTTCTTTTTCCTGGTGTCAAAAGTTCATCCTTTTCGATTTACATAATGCTGTATATTAGCAAAATATTTTAAAGCACTTTTTATATAAACGAATTGCTCGTATCGTATTTATTAAAGTATTGTCCTCTTGATGTTTTCACCATTCAACACTTATCTTATTAAAAAAATAAAAAAATGAACTCACGTAGAAAGTTTATGCAAAATTCTGCTGCCCTGGCGGGTGGAAGTTTATTAGCATCTGCAATGGAAAATAATGCCTTTGCAATTTTTAAGAATCGGGTTATGCCAAGTGATCAGTTGAATATAGGCCTGGTTGGTGCAAAGGGAATGGGTTTTTCAGATCTTACATCAGCATTGAAAATTCCCGGCGTAAACGTGGTAGCATTGTGCGACGTGGATAAAAATGTGATTGATGAAAGAATGGCTGATCTGGCAAAGATGAATGTTGATACATCAAAGATTAAGACCTATGGAGACTACCGGAAACTTCTTGATAATAAAGATGTAGATGCCGTAATAGTAGGCACCCCCGATCACTGGCATGCATTAATTATGATGAATGCATGCGCCTCCGGCAAAGATGTGTATTGCGAAAAACCTGTTGGAAATTCAATAGGTGAATGCCGTGCGATGGTTGCTGCGCAAAAGAAATATAATAAGGTAGTGCAAGCCGGCCAATGGCAACGAAGCCAGCAACATTTTAAAGATGCAGTTGATTATGTACAAAGTGGCGTGTTGGGAAATATTCGCACCGTAAAAGTATGGTGCTACCAGGGATGGATGCAACCGGGGCCGGTGGTACCAAATACTCCTCCTCCGCCTGGTGTTGATTATACCATGTGGCTGGGGCCGGCACCTACAAGAGAATTCAATTCAAGCCGCTTTCATTTTAACTTTCGCTGGTTCTGGGATTATGCAGGCGGACTGATGACGGACTGGGGAGTTCATTTATTAGATTATGGCTTGTTGGGTATGGGCTCACCGATTCCCAAATCCGTTTCTGCATTAGGTGGACGTTTTGCTTACCCGGATCTTTATGAAGAAACGCCGGACACGCTTACCACACTTTATGAATTTGACAAGTTCAATATGGTTTGGGATTCTGCCATGGGTATCGACAACGGATCGTATAACCGCGATCATGGAATAGCTTATATCGGCAACAACGGCACGTTGATTTTGGATCGTGGCGGATGGGAGGTAATCGAAGAAAAAAATAGTAAAAATAAAGCGAGCAAACCTTTTGTAAAGCCATCTGATAACGGGCTTGATAAGCATTGGGAGAATTTTGTAAGTGTTGTAAAATCAAGGAAAATGGAAGATCTTAATTGCCCTATACAGGCAGGAGCTCATGTTGCCACTGTGGCTCAAATGGGAAACATTGCTTTTCGTAGCGGAAAAAAGCTGGAATGGGATGCAGCAAAAGAACGATTCACTGATGAAGCTATCAATAAAGAATACCTGATGAAAGAGTACCACAACGGTTATAAATTACCGAATGTATAATTAATCAATTTAAATAAATGAATCAAATGAAAATCAGTTTTCTATTTTTATCCATGGCCTTATTTTCAATGGCCGCATCTGCACAACATACTAATGATACACTCACAAAGATGATGGAACCGGATCAGAACCAGATGAAGGCTGAAGAGACAGAATTTTACACCCCTGTTCCACCAATTGTAACTCCGGCAGCTAATTATGGAGATCCTCCTTCAGACGCAATAATCTTGTTTGATGGAAAAGATCTCAGCGAATGGGTTTCAACGAATGACACAACAAAACCTACAGGATGGACAGTTGCAGAAAATATAATCACGGTAAATAAAAAGGCAGGCGACATAGAGACAAAACGAAAATTTACTGACTATCAATTGCACATAGAATTCCGCATTCCAACTAATATAACAGGTTCTGGTCAGGCAAGGGGAAACAGCGGTATTTTTTTAGCAGCAGCGCATGGGGCAAGCGAATATGAATTGCAGGTACTGGATAACTATAACAATACAACTTATGTAAACGGCCAGGTAGGAAGTATCTACAAACAGTCTATACCACTTGCCAATCCATCACGCAAACCGGGTGAATGGCAGGCTTATGATGTGGTATGGACTGCACCAACATTTTATGATAATGGCACTTTAAAATCTCCCGCCCGTGTAACAGCTTTTCTCAATAATGTTCTTGTACAAAATAATTTTGAGCTAAGAGGAGGCACGCCATATATTGGTCTTCCAAAATATATTCGCCACGGAGCCGCTCCAATTAAACTACAGGCGCATGGTGATAAGAGTGAGCCGATAAGTTATCGTAAAATTTGGGTAAGGACTTTATAGTTCTATTCAAATCTATGAACTTTTGATGACTGGTCACCAAAAGTTTTTTCAGCATATGAGAGGAGAAGGGAATGCGTTGGAAGTAATTTTTACTCACATTTCCATTCAGTGTTATACCCTTTTACTTTGAAATTAGAAAAAGTTACCGATATACTTATATCCAGCGACCTGACCCAATGCCACCAGCCTGCGGGAATAAAAAGCATATCGCCGGGATTGACAATTACATCTGTAACAGATGCTTTCAGAAATAAAGGGTGTGTTTTAATATCAATATTTTCC
>JBKJRY010000139.1:0-3093 GCA_046593045.1 Chitinophagaceae bacterium
TTCAGCATGTTCCGCATCTATGCCGATAAAAATAATAAGCCTGCCGCTTACGCTGCAGATAATGTTCCTTACAAACCAAAGCGTGCTTTAAATATTTCTATAGATGGTGTTAAGGAAGGAGATTTTACCATGGTGTTTGGTTTTCCGGGCCGTACCAATGAGTACCTGCACAGCAGCGCCATTGAACAAATCGTAAGAGTGAATGATCCTGCAAAAATTGCCATTCGTACCAAAGCATTAAATATAATTGATGGCTTTATGCGTAAAGATGAAGGCATAAAAATTCAGTATGCTGCAAAATATGCCGGCATTTCAAATGCCTGGAAAAAATGGCAGGGCGAAATTTTAGGATTGACCAAGACCAATGCGGTAGCAAAAAGGCAGGAATTTGAAAGTAGCTTTGAAAAAATAGTTTTGAGCAAACCGGAAATGAATTTAGCTTATATAGATTTGCTGAAAAAACTTAAACAGGCTTATGCAGATATTGAGCCTTATGGTTATGCCCGTGATTATTACAATGAGATAACTCAAAAAATAGAAATACTTGGTTTTGCCAACCAACTTAACAGCCTGGTAAATGGGTATGAGAAAAATGGCGAGGCCGGTTATGAAACTACAAAAGAAAAAGTGTTGAAATCTTTTGAAGATCTGTATGGCGAATATAATGCAACAGTTGATCAGAAACTTTTTGAAGTGTTGATGGAAATGTATGTAGCAGATCAAAAAGAAATAAATGTTTCTCCTTTTTTTAAAGATGTTTTAAAACACGCCGAAAATAATTACGGTACTGCTGCTACCAAAATATTTTCAGAAACCAAATTAAACTCCCTTGCTGCTGTAAAAACATTATTGACCGGTAATGCAAAAGATGTTATTGAAGCTATTAAAAATGATATTGCTTTTCGGCTTGCCATGGATATGCAAAAAACTTACAGCAGCAATGTTGCCGGTAAACTGAATGAAATACAGGCCAACATAAACCAGTTGCAGCGCACTTATATGCAGGCACAGATGGATGTATTTACCAGGAAGACTTTTTACCCCGATGCCAACAGCACCCTTCGGGTTACTTATGGCAATGTAAAAACATACCAGCCCAGGGATGGTGTTAAATATGAATTTCAAAGTTATATGGATGGTGTGATGGAAAAATATGTGCCCGGCGATTATGAATTTGATCTGCCGAAAAAATTAATTGACCTCTACAACAAAAAAGATTTTGGCCGCTATGGTGTTAATGGCCGCCAGCCAGTTTGTTTTATTGCTGCCAATCATACTACAGGTGGTAACTCGGGCAGCCCGGCATTAGATGCCAATGGAAATTTAGTAGGTTTAAATTTTGACCGGGTATGGGAAGGCACCATGAGTGATATCAATTACGATCCATCCATCTGCAGAAATATTATGGTTGACATACGTTATGTGATGTTTATTATTGATAAATATGCCGAGGCAAAAAATTTAATTAGTGAGATAAAGTTTGTGAGTAAGGGGAAGAAGTAGATAAAGTAATAAGTAAATTAAGTATTGAGTTTATAAAGTTTTCGTATTGATCATAACACCTGCATGCGCCCATTTCTACAGGCTCTCTGTCTATATTTCTATAGAGACTGCCATTTACTTAACTTAATATTTACAATCTTTTAAAGGATAAAAGCCGTTGCAACAAAACTGTTTGCTATTTTTGTCCATATTTTAAATTATGATAAAGAAATATTCGGCAATTCTTGCTTTAATAATTTTAGCAGCGTGTAATAATAAAGATGATAGTAACGGACCTATTGACCCGGATATTGTACCAGCTAAAACTCCCACGATTGCTTATACAATTATGGCAGAATATCCCCATGATACAAGTGCCTATACTCAGGGACTTGAATTTCATAATGGCAAACTGTATGAAAGCACCGGTGATTTTGAAACTTCTTCCTTACGTATAACGGACTACAAAACAGGTAAAGTAGAAAAGAAACACATGATGGGTACAAATTCAGTATTTGGTGAAGGCATAACTATTTTTAAAAATAAGATCTATCAATTAACCTGGAAAAGTCATATTGTATATGTGTATGATCTTAATAATATAGATAAACCTATAAAAACTTTTACTTGGCCCTATGATGAAGGTTGGGGCCTTACCCATAACAGTACTGACCTAATCATCAGTGATGGCAGTGCAAATCTTTATTTTGTTAATGCTGAAGATTTTAAATTGAAAAGTACTGTAAGTGTTTCTGATAATGGAGGTCCGGTTGATTCGATAAATGAATTGGAATATGTAGATGGGTTTATTTATGCCAATATTTATCAAACAGATGTTATTGTAAAAATCGATCCTTCCAGCGGTCATGTAGTTGGTAAAATGGAATTACTCGGATTTAAAGAGAAATTTTTTGCCGACCGGAATATACCCGGCAGGACAGATGTATTAAATGGAATTGCATACGATAGTACCAGAAAAACATTATTTATTACCGGCAAGCGCTGGCCGAAGATGTTTGAGTTGAAATTGAATTGAACCTCACCCTTTCCCTCTCCTGCAGGAGAGGGCGATGCACTCTGAGAATGCAGAAGTTATTACCTTTTAAAGAAATTGGCATTTTTAATTGACTTTGCTTACAATATAAATAACCGAACTGCATTTTTTCACATTGCCCCAGGCTTTTAAATTTGATACAAAACCGTTGAAAACCGCTTTCAAAATATTTCCTTTTCCGTTTTTATATTGCTCACTTAACATGCTCACATAAAAGCTATCAAACCACATGGGTTTATAAAAAGTGATTTTTAAATCGTGAATGGATAATAATTTTTCCATGCTTTGCGGAGAGAAATGATAAAGGTGGCGGGGTGTATCGTAAGCTGCCCAATGCTCCTTATAAATTTCCGCATCTGTTGAAGTATAATTAGGCACAGCAATAAATAATTTTCCATTGGGGGCAAGCAACTCTCCTATTTTTTTTATGTACGCATGTAATTCATGTACATGTTCCAGCACATGCCACATGGTAATGGCATTAAATGTTGCCGCTTTTAATTCAAATAATTTATCTGATGACTGCGGATGAATTTGATAGAGTTCTGCAGCTTTTG
>JBKJRY010000300.1:0-17128 GCA_046593045.1 Chitinophagaceae bacterium
GAGTGGATTCATGTAATCCGGAGCAGTGCTGCTATGCATACTTCTTATTTGTTTTATTATATGAAATTACAGGTTGTCAAATAAACAAAGGATATTACTATCAAGCTCCTTTACTCATAGAGTTTTAAAAATAAAGTAAATGCGGTGACTCACAAATTATTGATGCAGGGTAAAAAGCTGCAACCCGTCAGCGGCCCTTTTATTATTTAAGATCACTTTAATAGCCAGGTATGATTTTTTGTGTATTTAAGTTGCGCAGGATAGCCAACCTGTAAAGCTCTGGGCAAAACAATACCTGCTGACTACCTCAGCCCATTCTTTTGCAGGTAATGAATAAGCGCTTCGGGGTGGTCGGTTTGTAAACCCATGAAGCCTGTTTCTATCGCCTTATCCCAATTAGCAACTTCACCAGGGCTTTGTATATCAGGCCAAACTTTTTTACCTTCTTTATTGGCATAGTTCACCATACCGGCAGTATAGTCGCTGTAATCTCCGTCCAACAGTTCCATCGGATATTTATCAAGAAATGTCTTTAATTCACCTTCGTTTTTGATATCACCCGGCAGGCTTAGCATGACCGGCATTGATGGCGCCAGCCTTCTCCATTCCTGGTATTGGGAAGAACTATTTATATATACGATCATCTGGCGCTCCATGCCGTATTGCTTAATCATATCATAACACTGACGCACACCCGCATTTTTAAAATCCAGGTAAATATGTATTCTATCCCTGCATGTTTTCAATACTTCCTCAAAGGTGGGAACTTCATATGTTTTAGCGAAGTCTTTTCCTTTACCTGCAATTTTTAATTGTTTTATTTCCCTGTAGGTAAGATCACTGACCGCTCCCCTCCCATTGGTCATCCTGTCTACGGAAGCATCATGCATAATAACCAACATGCTGTCTTTAGTTGTCCGGAGATCTATCTCAACATAATCCACTCCATGTTTGATGGCGTTTTCAAAAGCGGCAATGGTATTTTCCGGCACATCTACATGATCGCCGCGGTGAGCTATTACAATAAATTTGTGTTTCCTTACGGGTATGGTTGCATGTTGAGCATCAACCTGCATGGCAAATACAAATAAAAAAACAGCGGCAATTAGTTTTTTCATATTAAATGTTATATCATTTTTTTTTCTTCTCCCCCACCCGGAATTTAATTCAATCAACCTTCCTTTATGGTTTGTCTTTACCAATGAACCTGGCATTCCCTAATAAAAAACTGATTGCCCTGGTCACATTTCTATCTATACTTTCTTCGGATTTTAATGATGATAGATATTTTACAATTTCAGCTTGTAAAGAAGGCCGTAAGTTTTTAAAGATGACCCTGGCCTTTCGGTTTTCGTTTAATGATTTTGTGAATTTTGGATGATGCGGTATAATTCTTTTTACCGGGTCAAATTCAACTAATATGTTTATTATTTCACCAACCCGTTTTGGTGAATTATTTAGCATTTTTGTGTTTACGTAAAGCCGCCAGTCGCCCCTGAATTTCACCAATGTCTGCGTGTAAGGCTTGGCATTGATTGTACCTTTTATTGGTATCGGCCCTTTGTCCTTACCCGCCTGTTTGAAAATTGCAGTCAAAACTTTCCCAGGTAAAAGTATGTAAGGATTGATTCCAATAATCTTTATCTCAGCTTTTAGTTTCTGAGTTGCCAATGTGAGTTATTAATTGGTAGTAAAAATAGCGCTGGATGTCCGTTATGTTTCCAGGTTATGGTGACAACACCCAAACTGTTTAATACAAAAGTATCCGAAGAAAGCTTAGATGCAAAAGGCATAGACAATAAAAAACCTTTTTAGCTGCGAGCGATTCTTTCCGGAAACTTAAAATCGATCGTATCTTACCCGCCAAATGTATTATGCTTGCCAATACAATAGTTGTTGCGCTTCAGTTCCAGGTTGGAATGACTGTGTGGGTGTAGGCATAAAATAACTTAAAATCCGCAATCTTAAAAAATCAATGCAAAGAATCAAAACGTCCCTTATCGTTTGCCTTTTTATACTCAGCAATGGGCACAATTTAAATGCCCAGGAAATTGCAAAAAAATCTCCTCCTACTGGTAAGTCAAAAATTGAATCAAAGAAAATAGAATGGTTCAGGGATGCCAAATTTGGCTTATTTATTCATTGGGGTTTATATTCAAAATTAGGCGGCGAGTGGGATGGTAAAAGATACTATGGCAGTGGTGAGTGGATTATGAACCAGGCAAAGATTTCCGCCGGAGAATACGCACGAATTGCAAATGACTTTAACCCTGTTGATTTCAATGCGGAGAGATGGGCATTGCTGGCAAAAGAGGCAGGTGTAAAATATATGGTGATTACGGCGAAACACCATGAGGGATTTAGCATGTTCGATTCAAAAGTTTCGAAATTCAATATTGTTGATGCCTCTCCATACAAAAAGGATCCGATGAAAGAATTGTCCGCTGCGTGCAGAAGGGTTGGTATAAAATTCGGGTTTTATTATTCCCAATTCCTGGATTGGCATGAACCGAATGGGGGTGGTAACGATTGGGATTTTGATGAAAACAATAAGGATTATCAAAAATATTATCAACAAAAATCGATTCCTCAATTGAAAGAATTATTAACTAATTATGGCCCCCTCGGTATTATCTGGTTTGATATGGCTGGTGGTTTAACAAAAGAACGAACGGCTTTAATGATCGATACGCTGAAGGCTTTGCAACCCGGTGCACTCTTCAGCAGCAGAGTAGGGTACGGCCTGGGAGACTACATAGATTTTGGTGATTCTGAAACGCCACCCGCACCGATTAATGATGTGTGGGAAGCTATTTACACTCACAATGATTCCTGGGGATATATCAAACACGATATAAATTTTAAGTCTTCGAAAGACATAATTCAGACACTTGCAAATGTTGTATCAAAGGGAGGAAACCTGATGCTAAATATTGGCCCTGATGGCAATGGCGATATTCCTTATTATTCCATAAAATTTTTAAAAGAAACTGGTAACTGGTTAAAGGAAAATGGTGAGAGTATTTATGGTACCACTTATGGATTTATTCCGGCACAACCCTGGGGCGTTACCTCTTCAAAACCTGGAAAATTATTTCTGCATGTTTTTGAGCAGCCTTTAAATAAACAATTACTGGTTCCTGGTTTCAAACAGATAGTAACTAAAATTTATAAGCTGTCAGATAAAAAGCAAGTAAGCTGGCATAAAAAGGGATCTGACCTTTTTGTAAACATGCTGCCGGATACTCATTCCCCTGATGAAGTATTTGTAGTGGAATATGAAGGGAGAAAACCCGCCTACGATTCGTCTGCTGCCACCGTCGTTTCATCACAATTTAAAGCGAATAACATCGATGCTATGTCGACAAAAGTATTGGGTAATGCAGCTATAAACTCGTTAACTTTCAGCCATTATTTTGGCGATTGGAAACATGTTATTTGTATAACTGATCAAAAAAAACCGGGCGATGGTGCCTTATTCAACATCCGGATTGAGGATAAAGGGGACTTTAAGATAATTCTCGAATATGCCTGTAACAGCGCAAGCTCCAACCAGGAAGGAAGTATAGAAATGAATGGTCAAAATTTTCTTTTTAGAACGCTGCATACGGGTGAATTTAATGAGAGCGAACCATTGATGTTTATGCAGCATTCAATAGCAGTAACCAGCATAAAGAAGCCAGGGTATTATTCAATTTTAATAAAGCCACTCACGGCAGGAAATGAATTATTTAAATTAAAAAGGGTCATTCTGCAACCTTTATAATTTTCCAATAGTAAATAATTTAACAGGCAGGTGTAAACGCTAAAAATACATTCAGCATTCCTAATAATTTTGAGAATTTCAAAATCATATATAAATGCTGTCCTATATTCACACACGCTGATGATTTTGTTTGTCCGGCCACTGCTTTTACAAATTCATTTGAGCTGCGCTGAAACACTATTTATTTTGATCATTGTAAGTATGGCAAGGAAAAAAAATTGCTGCCTTTCCATATTTTTTTTCATTTGCATGAATCATTGAGTGTACTTTTAGCAAAGGCTCACAGCATAAAAGATCAGCAGAAACCAAACCCCTTATAACTAATAAAAAAATGATAAAAAAGGTTATCTTCATAATAACATCGCTGATGGTGACAGGCAGTTGTGCGATTGCACAAACGGTTTCACGAGATATCAGAACGAAAGAGTACCAGGAACTACAGGAAAAATCAGGCACGGGCTGGAATACTTGGTATAACAACAGCGTCATGTCGCATGTTCTGTTGCCTGAAGATTTTTCGATCAATTTATGCATTGCCATTCCCGGCAACAGTATCTATTTAAAAGAAGTATTTAAAGCTTCCAAGTTCTCCAAAAGACCTGAAAAAGCTACCCTTGGATTGCGTGCGGATGATGGCGCTTACACAAGTCTTGAACTCACTTACCAGGATGAGGTATTTAATGTGCAGAGCGCTACTGACGGGAGCGACGACGTTATACTCGTTACCCCGAAAAAGCCGTCAAAAAATCAACTGGCTATTGAAGCAGGATTGCTCTGGGGGCAGGATGGCGTGATCGGTAAAAAGAAGAATACAATTACTGGACAATTTACTTCCCGCAACATTTCAGTGGGAACCACAACGCAGCCGGTTGAGAATGCTTATATCACGAGTACCGCCCCGGTTATTATTGTCTCACTTAAAAATGAAGTAGGCATCTACACCGGGAAAAGCAGGACATTAACTGAAATCAAAAGTATTATCGACCGAAGAAGAGCTGAGCAGGAAGAAAGGGTGAGCCGCTATGGTGATTTATCAGAACCCTTCAAGGCAATGCAAACTATTCTTGCATGGAACACTATTTACGATGCTCCCAATCATCGGGTCATTTCGCCGGTGAGCAGGAACTCGAGTAATGGCTGGGGAGGATTTGTGCTGTTTGACTGGGATACTTATTTTGCGAGTTATATGCTGTCGCTTTTTGATAAGAATCTTTCCTACGCGAATGCCATCGAAATTACGAAAGCGATTACACCGGCAGGGTTTATTCCTAACTTCCAGGCTCCGTTCGGTTATTCATCATGGGACCGCTCCCAGCCGCCGATCGGGAGCACCGTTATTCTCGCGATATACAACCGGTACGGGGAGAAATGGTTTTTGGAAGAAGTATACAATAAATTGCTGACCTGGAACCGCTGGTGGCCACAGCACCGCGATGTAAAAGGCTACCTGGCCTGGGGATCGGATAATGTGAAGGAGGCTGAATATCATCCTGATAATAGTATCAATACTATGCAGGGCGCCAAATATGAATCCGGCCTTGATAATTCTCCCATGTATGATGATGTTCCATTTAATAAACAGGCCGGTACGATGGAATATGCAGACGTTGGGCTTATGAGCGAGTATGTGATGGATTGTAATTCCCTGGCGGCTATTGCCGATATCCTCGGCAAAAAAACGGATGCGAAGAAGCTTAAGGAACGTTCAGGAAAGTATGGTGAAAAGCTCAAGAATTTATGGGATGATAGTACCGGTATTTTTTTTGAACAAACGGCTGGATAACGGTACCAAATCATCTCGTTTGTCGCCCACCAATTTTTATCCTATGCTCGCAAGAGTCTGTACGCAAAAACAGGCAGAGACTATGATGGCGAAGCATTACTTTAATCCTGCTGAATTTTACGGCGAATTTATAATGCCTTCTATTGCACGCAACGATCCCGCTTTTAAAGATAACGATTACTGGAGGGGCCGCATCTGGGCTCCTATGAATTTTTTAGTGTACCTCGGCATGCAAAATTATAATATCCCGGCAGCCAGGAACGATCTGATCGAAAAATCAAAGGCCCTCCTCATGAAATCATGGAAAGAAGATGGCTCCATTTACGAAAATTATAATGGAGCAACAGGGCAGGGCGATGATGTTAACAGCGCCGACGGCTTCTACCATTGGGGCGCCTTACTGGCCTTTATGTCTTTCATTGAAAAAGGTTATTTAGCACCAGTACATAAATAAAAAAAGGCCGGGCAATAAGGTAGCTTTATGTATTTCATTTGGCATTCCAATGTTTTTACCTTATATTATTTGTAAAATATTTACTCACTTAAAAAAACAAAAGATACTATGACTAAGTTTGAAACTTTTCTTGGAAAGAACAATGAACACTATTTTAGACTGATAAACGAGGAGGGTGATGTTCTTCTATCCAGTGAAGGTTACACACAAAAAGACAATTTATTAAGCGGAATAGAATCAGTAAAAAAGAATATTGCGGTGCCTTCAAATTTTGAAATGAAAACCGCAACAAATGGTAAGCACTTTTTTAATCTCAAAGCAGGCAATGGACAGGTAATAAGCACCAGCGCTATGTGGGATAGTCCCGATCTTAGGGATACCTGGATGAAGAAAATGAAAACTGAAGTGCCCCAGGCCCAGGTTATGGACATCAAAAAATAAAGTTCAATACCTCTAACAAGGCTGCTCTAACGGGCGGCCTTTTTTTATGATTATAAGCGAGGCAAATTATTTGCATTGCCCGCTCTCAGCAGATGCTTTGCACCAACAGTAGAGATATTCTTACGCCAAAGATGTACAAAGGCACACATGAAATATTGCCACCATTAAATTTCGAAAAAGATTAAACTATCGCTACATTAGTGTTTTACTCACATCATCAACATTTTAAATGAATACATCGCGCCGCAAATTTATTATCAACAGCTCTGTAGCTTTAGCAGGAACGGCATTAATGCCTAATGCTATTTTTAGTACCCGTAAAATGACAGATCATATTTTGGGTATCCAGTTATATACCGTGAGAGACGACATGGAAAAAGATCCTGGTGGTACGGTTACCAGGTTGAAAGAAATGGGATATACTCATATTGAACATGCCGGTTATGAAAACGGGAAGTTTTATGGCTACTCCGTATATGACACCAAATCGTTCCTGGATGATTTGGGAATGATCATGTTAAGCGGCCATAGTTTCCTCGGCGCAAAGCAATGGGACAAGAGTAAAAATGATTTTACAGATGATTGGAAACATACGATAGGAGATGCCGCAGCGGTGGGAATGCAATATGTAATAAGCCCGGGTCTTGACGAAGATCTTTGTAAAACTCCAGATGATTTTAAGTGGTATATGGAATTGTTCAATAAGTGCGGTGAACTATGCAAAAAATCAGGAATTACTTTTGCTTATCACAACGAAGATTATGAGTTCAATCACAAGTTTGAGAATACCCTCTTATATGATCTTGTTCTCGCGATGACTGAAAAGTCGCTCGTGGCTCAGCAGATAGATATCGGTAATATGTTTGAACCCGGCGGCAGAGCCATGGATTTCCTGAAACGCTACCCGGGAAGATTTACATTAATGCATGTGAAAGACGAAATGAAAAAAAATTCCGGCATTCAAAAAGAAGGAACTTATGAAAGCACTATCCTGGGGAACGGTGAGGTCAACGTAAAAGAAGTAATGGATTTTGCATTACAATCCGGGTGCAGCCAATTCATCGTGGAGCAGGAATCGTACCAGGGTAAGCCGCCAATTCATTGTGCGGAAGATGATTTGAAAATTATGAAGAAGTGGGGATATTAGATGCATTAAACATTTTTATACAAGCGGGCGCCGAAACATGGCAGGAAGTCCTTGCTATCTTATTCAAAACTTCTGCGAAGATAATTTACCTGCCCGAGATGATAATTTAAATGAAGCAACAACTGGAGACATACGTAGCCGGTAGGAGATTTTGGTTTATCGAAAAATATTGGGTATTCAGTTTCCATTTGTTCCCGGGTGAGAGCGTTCAACGTTTCGTTGATCATTGGAATAAGTGCTTCCAGCTGAGCCACGAGATCTTTCTTTCCACGCCTTTGCTAATAAATTCCTGGTCGCGGTTGCAAACATACCCGGTTTGTGCAAGTGTAGATGATTCAGGCCCAAACGATATGCAATACAAGATTGTCACATGAGTTCGATTGCCCCGCTTATTGAATTGAAACCACATATTGAAGAGCCGTATGAATCGAGAGGTTCACGTACGGTTCTGTGAGGGGCAGGAGCAATGCAAAATTGGAGATATCCTATTACACAACTTCTTGGACTTTATTTTCAGTTTCAATTGAACTCAGGAAATCTTCATGTTTTATTGCCCGTGAAAACATAGGATAGGTGTATTTGATTGCAGCATCATGTTCTTCCTGGCTGGTAGCGGCCATGCAATCTGTAAGTGTAAATACTTTGAAACCCTTTTCGTATCCGGATCTCATCCTGCTTTCTACACAACAATCAGTCAGAAATCCAGTTAAAACCAAATTAGTAATGCCCTTGCTGCGAAGTATAAAGTCGAGATTTGTACGTGCAAAAGTATCGAAGCCGCGTTTGCCTTCCACGATAATATCACCCGAACGTGGAGTTAGTGAGTCAACGATTTTGCATCCCCAGGTATCTTTTACGAAGGCATTGCTATCAACCCCTCCTTTTAAAATACCATAAGGGTGACTTGTGATTTTATAAAACCCTTCAACAAAACTAATGGGTGCATGAATAATTGTTACTCCAGCTTCCCGGGCTTTTTCCACAGTCTCAATCGTGTTCTTAAGCATGTTGCTACTTTCCATTACGGTTTTTACTGCTCTATGCAAAGCTCCCTTTTCAGTAGTAAAGTCATTTTGAAATTCTACTAATACGAGAGCTGTTTGATTTGCTTTCATATATTTATCTTTATGTAAGTGTAAAATGATGTTTAATTATGGATACATTCAGAACTATTTATAACGTGAGAAACGAAGGGGAATAGCCGCAATGAGCCGAGGTTTCGTGCATAGTTTCCTGTGTTTTACAAATTGTAAAAGTGAATTCATTAAGGTTTGATCAATATTTATTCTGTGTTTAGCGGCTCTAGAAGACGTGAACACACCAATCACGTCATTGGGAAAGTTTTCGGGTAGGGTTGCTGTTATTGAAGGAAATTACCAATCCAGAAAGCTTTATGGGTTGTGGCAACCGGGCCCGGGTGTTAGCCGGAAGTTTCTGCCGTTAAGACTAAAATCATTTATTTCAAAATGTAAGTAAATGAATATAGTTTTAAAAAATTGACACGCTAAACTGCAAATTTTAATGAATCTATCATCTATAGTATTTATCATATACCTGCTGGTGTTGCTGGTTGTCTGCACCAGGATACTCTATGATACACACAGTAGCACCAAAACGTTAGCATACCTGCTCCTGTGCATATTTATACCAGTCATCGGCATTCTCTTTTACCTGGCCTTTGGGATTAATTTCTGGAAAAAGAAGGTCTATTCAAAAAAGGCCAACGCTAACAACAAGATATTGCAACAGCTTAAGAAAGAAATACTCGCCTACGACGATGCAGTAGCAGATCCAAAGAGTATTGCCGATGGAAATGCAGAAATGGCCGCCATGTTGTTGGGAGACCTTGAAAGCCCACTCACCCGCAATAACCGCGTAAAGCTGCTGATCAATGGAGAAGAAAAATTCCCCGAGTTGATACAGTGCCTCAAAGAGGCCAAACACCACATTCATATAGAGTACTACATTTTCGAACAGGATACCATCGGCTGCGCCATCATTGAAATATTAATAGCCAAAGCAAAAGAGGGTGTGCAGGTAAGGTTTATTTACGATGATTTTGGAAGCCCTTCGATACGGAAAAAAATAGAACGAAGGATGCGTGAGGCGGGCGTGGAAGTGCACCCGTTTTCAAAGGTGCATTTTTATTTGCTGGCCAACAGGATCAATTACCGTAATCACCGGAAGATTGTAGTAGTGGATGGCCAGTCAGCTTTTGTGGGCGGCATAAACGTAAGTGATAAATACATCAACAATAATAAAAATAAACTCTATTGGCGCGATACTCACCTGCGCATAGACGGCCCCGGGGTATATTACCTGCAATATATTTTTTTAACGGACTGGACATTTTGCTGCGACGATGAAATGCCTATACAGGATGAGTTTCTTTCTCCTAACAAAACAGTTACGGAAGATACCGTGGTACAGATTGCAGCGAGTGGCCCGGATTCCGTGCAGCCTTCCATTTTGTTTTCAATGTTGCAGGCAATTAATATTGCCAAAAAAGAGATCCTTATTACCACTCCTTATTTTATACCCGGTGACAGCGTTACCAACGCATTGAGGATTGCCGCCATTAGTGGGCTCTCGGTAAAACTGCTTGTTCCGGGCAAGTGCGATTCCAGGATCGTAAACAATGCATCCAAATCTCATTACGAAGATCTGCTGGCAGCCGGCGTGGAAATTTATCTCTACAACAAGGGATTCGTGCATGCTAAAACGTTAGTGGCTGATGGCAAGTTGTCGGTGGTGGGTACTGCGAATATGGATCACCGCAGCTTTGAACTGAATTTTGAAGTGAATGCTATCGTGTATGATACAAATTTTGCGCAGCAATTACGGCAGGTTTTCCAGGAAGACCTCAGGTTTGCTGAAAAACTCGATCCGGAACGTTGGTACAAACGTTCTGCATTTGAAAAGCTGCCGGAAAAAATCGCAAGGCTGCTATCACCTTCGTTATAAATGAGCAGGTCAGCCGGGGAATCAGTCTCCCCGTATCCGTTGCAGGAATGACCGGGTGGCGGCCCAATCCCAATTTGCAAAACGACCCCTCTGCACCACGAGCGTATTGTCCATACCAAGGGTAAGATAATAATGAAATGCAAAAGGTGCCTGTGGATCCTGCCAGCCAATAACCTGCCCAAACCGAAGATCATTGAATATAAGGGTATCCTGGTTTTTTTCAACGGTATAGAATTGTTGCGAAAAACGAACCAGTTGCTGCACATCGTCATCATGCTGCAAGATGTCCAGCATCAAAGTATTGCGGAGAAATTTTTGCAGAGATAGTTTTTTTTGACTATCAAATACCGAGCGGTAGCCAACATAATACACACTGTCATTGCCTGCAACTACAAACCACAACCAGTTTTGCAACGGCGCCGGCGTGGTGAAATACCGGGTATAATTTACCTGTTGCTTTGCCAGTAATTGTTTCACATCGTCGTTGATGATGGCTTTATTTATTAAACTATAGAAGAGATACAGCGCAGGAATGAGGAGGCCGCTTTTCCACCAGTATGCTCTTTTCTTACTTCTTTGTTTAAGCAGCAACAGCATGATAAAGGCGATGCCCGGCGCAATTGAAAAAAAAGGGTCCGCGACATAAATACTGTTGAACGAAATGCGGTAATGACTAAAGGGCTCAAACCACCCGACGCCATAGTTATTAAAAGCATCTATAAAAATATGAGAGAAGATGGCGGCTGCGAAAAAAAACGCCCACCGTGTAAATGAAATATTATGCGGACGATGCCAGTGGTTTGCGAGTGTTGCCATCACAAGGGTGATCGCCCCTCCGAATAATATGGAATGGGTAAACCCGCGGTGCGCCAATAAAAGTGCGGGTGTGTCGAGCCAGGCAGCCGCAATGAAATCTATGTCAGGAATGCTTTGTGCCAGTATGCCCCATAGCACCGCTTTCCTCCCGACTGTTTTGCCGGCAAAGGCTTCACCCATGCAGGCGCCAAGTGCAATATGCGTTAGTGAATCCAATAGTGTTTGTTTCGTTGTGTGTGCCAAAGATATTTAAGGATGGCGACATGCAAACAAACCAGGACGTTGACCGCACTCTGCTTATTGCGTGGAGATTGCTTTCCCGAATGACGGCGGAGGCTGCCTGTGAATTGTATTTAATTTATTAGTGCTTTAGGCAGCTCGTAACGAACCAGCGGAACATACTACTACTTGATTATTTTGTTATAAAACGTCACTAAATTATTAACGGTTCCTGCTACCGTATAAAAACCAGCAGGAAGTGAAGACGGTGTGTGTACCGAAATAATGTTATCACCTTTTTTGATGTTCAACTGCTGTTTATATTGGGTGATGCCATCAGCTGCAATTAATGTTATAGATCCATTACCTGCATATTCTGATTGGATTTTTAGAGTGAAATTATCTTTAAAAACAGTTGGATACACTGCTGCATTTGAAATTGAATTATTATTAAGCTTAATTATTTTACTATAATTAATTTTTCCATTTATGTCGGTACTTACCAAACGAAAAAATAATACATTGCTATTTGAAGGAACAATTGACTAACAAGTATAAACCACCTCGCCGGTGCTATTTCCCCTGGATACCACCTGGTCTCCGGCTTTTGTAAAAAATTCCCATCAAGGGAATACTCTACCTGGTAATTTTCCCTTCCCGTTTCCTGCGCCACCCTCCAATCAAATTGTATTTTATTAGATCTGCGTATAGCCGTAAAATCAATTAATTTAACAGGAAGCACCACATAATTATTCCATGAATGGGCGGCGAAGGATTGAGACGGATTACCGTTGCACTAAAGTGGTGTCTCCCACAGGGCGTGTGAACGAATTTTTTGAAATCAAAACCATGATTCCGAATTTGCATTTTCATCGCTTAGCGTTTGTTTTTGTGCAGGAATTTCACGGGTTAAATTTTCGGGAAAATCGACTTCTCCGGATTCAGGTGCAATAGTTTTTTCTGCGCCGAATTTCATAATGACTCCTTCGACGATCGTGTCTTTTTCTGCATGTATTTCTGATGTGCTGATGTTACCGCGTATATGCGCCCCGGGTTCCAGCATGGTCTTGCCTGAGCATTTTATATCGCCTGCTACTTTGCCATAAATGATCACTTCAGATGCATAAATATCTCCGTTTATCACTGCTTCTTTAAGTATGGTAACCTTACCCTTTACAAAGACATCGCCATTTATCGCTCCGGCAATCCTGACCGGCTTATCAGCGGTAAACGTACCTGTTATTACCGTTCCCTTCGGCACAAAGAAACTTATCTTGCGGGATGCATCCAATATGTTTTCAAGTTTCAGCAAATTGCTAATGATTAATACAGCCTTTAAATTGCTGTCGGGTCAAAAAAAGAAATTGCTGTCGTTGCGTTGCCAAGGTCGATACCTATGCAGCGCGATTGGTTGATATCAGAAATCCGCAATGAATTATACAGGTAGCCAATACTGATAATAGATTCGGGATTTGGTACTACTTCAACCGGTATAAAACCTGCAAACTCCTCCGCCACGGCATTCGTCAATTCTGTATAATTGGCACCGCCGCCCATAAGATAGATTTTATTGCAGATTTCAAGATCTGCATCAGTAAAATGTTTGCGCATTAATGGCGATACCACTTCTTTATAATACTGGGCAAGAAGCTCCTTTCGCAAATCGCCAATATCTATTCGTTTACGATTACTAAAAAGTGAACCTTTCATAAAGACCTCATCCATCTGGTGCTCGTTCTTCATCTCGAGGTAATGTTTTTGTCCCATTTCCTTTGTAAGATTTGCCACCACATACCGTATTCCGTGTGAGCTGAAACATGTACGGTGTATCAATCCATCGGCGGTAGCCATCGCTCCTTCCATAGTGCCAAAACCAAAGCTCAAAGCAATAAAATTTTCTTTATCGGCATTAGGAAAAGTTTTCTTAAGACCTATAATGCCGCCAACAATTTCGGGTATCACCTCAAACACGTCCACCTCGAAAGTGCTTTTCCTTAAAGATCCATTCCGGTTATAAGTGCGTGTATCAAAGTCAACCATAAAATGCCTTTTGCCCAGGAACTGTTCAGCTGCGGTTTTGTAAACATTATAGGTCGAAAAAGGAAAGCCGATAGTAACAGCAAACGGCTGCTGAACTTTTTCGAGCACACTTACAATGGCAGATCTGAAAAGTATATCGAAATCTTCCTCCGTAGGTGATGCATTTACTATCCTTCCCGCATTAACGGCGCCTGTCCTGGCAAGATTTCCAACTAAAAACCAATCATCCTCCCTTTTTACCTTAAGGCCATTCAGCAGGTCCCTGGCCGAATTTTCTGTATTGCCAAATGCTGTTTCAAAAACGCTTGGGAAGCTAATGGTGGAAATATTCATATTGGAGATTGTGTAATTTGAAATATAGCGAATATTTTGAAAACATAAGTAATTTCTCGCGGTGAAAATAATCAACAGTTACCCTACTTATGCGAAAAGACATAGTATAAGAAGAACTTCCTCCGGCATTTAATAACATGATTCTTGCGTGTTCCTTTGTTACAGAAAAAAATCGTAAAAACCCAATTGTAATAACATTGGTTTTAACTTTGAAATGAAGACGAAGATTTTGTGTATAGTTCCTGTTCTTTACAAAATTGAAGAGTGAAGTTATTAAAAATTGATCAGTACTTAACGGCACACGAAAACCGACCTTAAGGCGATGCCTTACCCTTCCAGGGTGGGCTCTCAAACGGTCCTGAATTGCAAACATCAGGACAGCAACTCTTTTATTAATTTAAAGTTTCTAAGTATAGCCAAGTTTCCCTTCTCGTATATTGAAAGTTGCTAAGGGTAGCCAGCGGAGGTAACCTCTGACACTTCAGCAAACATAAATCAGGCGGGCAATTACTTAGAAGTATATTCACCGCCGGCAATTTGCCAATACATTTATTTAATCAATCCATTGCAACACATTTTTGATACGCTGATAGATAGTTTTATAAATGATAAGGTGGGTATAGCGGAAGATTTTTTAAGTGAATCCCTGGCAGCACACTTAACCGGAAATTTGAAAACCCTCTTTGCAGAAAACCTGTTGCAGCCTGCCGGTACAGGAAATAATACCCTGGTAGAGCACGACAGGTTATTCAGGAGCGACATCATCTATTGGCTTGATCGCAAACATAACAATTTGCATGAAAATGATTTTTTTGATTTGATAGACCAATTTGTCACTTATTTAAATGCTACTTGCTACACGGGTATTACGGGCTATGAATTTCACTATGCCCTCTATGAAAAGGGAAGTTTTTATAAAAAACATATCGACCAGTTTCGGAACAATAGCAGCCGAAAATACTCGCTGATCATTTACCTGAATGAAGACTGGCAGGAAATTGACGGCGGAGAATTGTGTATTCATGATGCCGGAACAATTCAAACAATAACTCCCAATAATGGTAAAAGTGTATTCTTCAAAAGCAGTGAACTGGAGCATGAAGTGCTGCTTGCTAATAAACCCAGGCTTAGCATTACAGGCTGGTTAAAGATTGATTAATCGTGACTTGAAAAGCCTTCTGCCCACCCACACTTGTACGCTATTGAATCAACATCTTTTTTTTGCGCCCCTATCAAACAAATCATTACAAGTACTTAAGTCGACATATATAGGTAAAATTTTTTCTTTTCCAAAAATTGATTGTTTATCCTTAAGTCTCGGGGAAATCGTTTTGAGGCATTCGTAGTATGCCCTTAAAAGATTTGTTGTTTTACCGGTTCCCCTTCTACCTGAGATAAAATTGTCTTGTTTCTGAAGTAAACTTTGCATAATCCCAAAAAAATCTACAAAATATTCTTCAAGATTTTCTAATTCATGTATCTGATCTAATGTTATATAGTCCGCTCGCAGAATTGAGTTGAAAGCATTTCTAATTTGTTGTAATTCTTTAGTTGTCATTTTGGTTTTTTTATATGTTTCAATTCGTGGCTTTCCGAAAATACGAAGTATTATGTTTTTTATTCAAAAGCCCCCTAAAAAGGGAGCTCACTGATAAAATACGCATAGCCTTTTTATTCTGATGATGTTGACCACCATTCCGGTGATGTTGACCACCTGAAGCTGGTGGTTCTTTAATTCGTTTCTATAATTATTTGTAAGAGCTGCTGCAAAATAAAGCCTTTTTATTTCTTTCTCAAAGATTCTCCTTTTAAATCTATTCGGTAAGCGGTATGAACCATCCGATCGAGGATGGCATCAGCGATTGTACTCTCTCCAATAACTTCATACGAACTGGCGACCGGAAGCTGTGAACTTATGATGGTGGATTTTCTATTGTGCCGGTCTTCAATAATTTCCAGCAGAATCATTCTTGCTACACTATCCAATGGTGCCAGGCCAAAATCATCGAGGATCAACAGATCATATTTTTCGATCCTGCTAATCTCCCGAACATAAGATCCATCTGCCTTCAGCATCTTTAAACGGGTAAAAAGTTTCTGGGTATTGAAGTAAAGAGTCCGGTATCCAAGTTGACAAGCCTGGTGGCCGAGTGCCGATGAAAGATAGCTTTTACCAACTCCGGAAGCACCTGTAATAAGTATGTTTTCTTTCTTTTCCAGGAAGCTACCATCCGACAAACGGAGTACCTGGGTTTTATCCAGGCCACGCCTGGCAGTAAAATTAATTTCTTCAATACAAGCTCCATATCGGAACTTTGCCAGCCGCAAATGCCTGTTGATTTTTTTATTTTCACGGTCCTCCCATTCAGCCTGTACAAGGGTTTCAACTACTTCGTCGTGGGTAAGATCATTGTGCAGATGATTGCCCAGCATGCTCTGGTAACTTCGTAGCATACCCAGCAATTTCATGTGAGACATTTTGTTTAGTGTTGTAGTGCTCATTGTAATTTTTGTTTATTGGTGATAAAATAATTTCATTATTGGTAATCCTGCGGACCGCGTATATTCTCATGGAAAGGAAGAGATGGTTGTGAGCTTATGTCATCGCCGGAGGCGATTTTATCAAGGCCTGTTTCAAGTATTCTTTTAATCATGGTATAGTTAAATGCACCATAGTTTGTTGCACGTTCAATAGCTTTGATCAGGCGCTCAGCGCCCACTTTCTCTCTGGCGCAGGTCTCCCGACCTGTGCCTGACCGTTACTTTGCTCTTCCAATTATTTTATCTTAGAAGATGTTTGACCATTTGAATACATTTAAACATTATGAGCACAAAATATAAATTTACCGATATAGAAGGTGTTTACTTTATAACCTCAACCGTTGTTGATTGGATAGATGTATTTACAAGAAATATTTATAGAGATATTCTCCTGGACAGTTTTAGATTTTGCCAGGAGAAACAAGGATTACAAATACACGCTTGGGTTTTAATGCCTAATCATTTTCATATGATTTGTTCTTTTATTAATAAACCTAATTCAGGAATGGTAATTAAGAACATAAAAAGCTTTACGGCAATGAAATTGATTGATACTATTATAAATAATCCACAGGAAAGCAGAAAGAAATGGATGCTTGATCTATTTGAAAAGAAGGGGTTGCA